>JALOLG010000070.1 GCA_025456105.1 Ilumatobacteraceae bacterium
CACGCCGAGGCCGAAGGCGCTGGTGATGTCGGTGGTGATGTCGATGGTGGTCATGTCGGTCTCCTCCGGTGGGTGGGTGGCTGGTGGTGGGTGGTGGGAGGGCGGGAAAAACGAGAAAGGCCGCCGGGTGCGGAACCCGGCGGCCTCGAGGGAGGTGATCGTGACGCTGGTTACGTCGTGATCGTCCCGAGGTGCCGGGCGGACCGCTTGGTCTGCGGGTTCGGCATGGTGGTGACGTGGGCGGTGCGGGTGCGACCGAGGCCGCCGAACAGGAGCACCGCCCCCTGCCAGGCACCGAAGGCCGACGACTCCCACGAGCGGTTGCCGAGCGCGTACGCGACGACGCCGGCGCATGCCGTGGCGAGGATCGAGTACGTGGACATAGTCCTGCGATTCCACCACTCGGGAGCCGCACGGTCAAGGAGGTTTCCGCGAACATCTGATGGATGCCCGACGACCTGCTCGACTGGCTGCCGTTCGTCGTCGGCTGGACGATGGGCTGGCTCCTGCTGTGGCACCCCCGAGCGCTGCCGCGATCCGCCGAGCCGGAGCGGGCAGCGATCGCCGTCGTGATCCCGGCCCGCAACGAGGCGCACGCCCTCCCGGCCCTGCTCGCGCCGCTCGTCGCCGGCAGCCGGGCCGGCGACGAGATCGTCGTGGTCGACGACCACTCCACCGACGCCACCGCGGCGGTCGCCGCCTCGTTCGAGGGCGTGCGCGTGCTGTCGGCACCCGACCTGCCCGACGGCTGGCTCGGCAAGCCGCACGCCTGCTGGCACGGGGCGAGCTCGACGACGGCACCCGTCCTGGTGTTCCTCGACGCCGACGTCCGCCCGCCGGCCGACCTGCTCGACCGTGTGGCCGGCGCCGTGGCGAGCGCGCCGGAGGCCGTCGTGTCGGTGCAGCCGTCCCACGTGCCGGGTCCCGGCGGCGAGCAGCTCAGCCTCCTCTGCAACGTGGTGGCCGTGGCGGCGGTCGGCCGCTTCTCGATCCTGCGCGGGCGCGCGACGACGCCCACCGCGTACGGCCCGGTGCTCGCCCTGACTCGGGCGACGTACGAGCGCGTGCAGGGGCACGCCGCCCCGTCGGTGCGGCGTGCCCACACCGAGGACGTCGAGCTCGCCCGCACGGTCGGCCGGGCCGAGCTCTACACCGGCGCCCCCGACGTCACGTTCCGGATGTACCCGGGCGGGCTGCGCGACCTGCTGCGCGGCTGGACTCGCAGCATCGTCTCGGGCGCGACGTCCACCCCGTGGTGGGCTGCGCTCGCCACGGCCGCCTGGGTGTGGTCGCTCGCCGGCGGCTGGTTGGCCGCGCCGGTGCTCTACCCGGTCTCGGCCGTGCAGGTGTGGGTGCTCGGCCGTCGGGTCGGGCGGTTCTCGTGGTGGACGGCCGTGCTCTTCCCGCTGGCCGTGCTGGTGCTGCTCGTGGTGACGCTGCGCAGCCTCTGGGCGTTCGTGCTCAAGCGCGACGTCCGCTGGAAGGACCGCTCGGTGGCGGCCCGCTGACCCGTGCACCGAGCGCGCCGCGTCGCGCGAGCATGGGTGCTCCACCACGGGTCGGCCTGCGGTCGCGGGCCGGAGAGGAGACGCCGATGACCTCACGGATCGCATCGGTCACGTTCGACTGCGCAGACGCCGTCGCCCTCGCCGGGTTCTGGGCGGAGGTCGTCGGTCGCCCGGTGCTCCCCGGGCCGCCTGCGCCCTCTGAGCACTTCGCCTCGATCGGTCCGGGCGACGACGGATCACCGATGATGATGTTCCTCCAGGTCCCCGAGGCGAAGTCCGCCAAGAACCGGGTGCACCTCGACCTGGCGGTCGCCGATCGCGCCGCCGAGGTCAGCCGACTGGTCGAGCTCGGCGCGACGCACCTCTACGACCGCGACGAGTGGGGCGTCTCGTGGGCCACGCTGACCGACCCGGAGGGCAACGAGTTCTGCGTCTCCGAGCACTTCGACTGAGCGGCGGTCCGGCTGGCTAGATCTCGAGGAGGATCTTGCCGACGTTGGCGTCGGCCTCGATGCGCTGGTGCGCCTCGCCGATGCGGTCGATCGGGAACCGCGAGTCGATCACCGGCCGCAGCCGGCCGTCGTCGAACAGCGGCAGCACCTCGGCGGCGAAGCGGCGGCAGATCGCGATCTTCTGCTCGAGCGGGCGGGCGCGCAGCGTGGTGCCGATCCACGTGATGCGCTTGGTGAGCAGCAGCCCCAGGTCGACCTCGGTGCGACCGCCACCCATCAGGCCCACCTGCACGATCGTGCCTTCCCGCCGGACGGCGCGCAGGTTGCGGTTCGTCTCCTCGCCGCCGATCACGTCGAGCACCACGTCGACGCCGTCGGGTCGTGCCTGCTGCACACCGGCGAGCCAGTCGCTCGGGCTGCGCTCGAGCACCAGGTCGGCGCCGAGCTGCCGGCACGCCTCGGCCTTGCCTGCCGAGCACGTGACGATCACGTGCGCGCCGATCGCGCGGGCGATCTGGATGGCGGCGGTGCCCACGCCCGATGCGCCGGCGTGCACGAGCGCCCAGCGCCCGCTGGTGAGCCCGCCCTGCACCACCAGCGCGTCCCAGGCGGTGAGGAACACCTCGGGCACCGCCGCCGCGTCGGCCAGGTCGAGCGAGGCCGGCACGGGCATGGCCTGGCGGGCGTGGGTGACCACCAGCTCGGCGTGACACGCCCCGGCCTCGATGCCCATCACCCGGTCGCCCACCGACCACTCGGTGACGCCCGGGCCGAGCGCGGCGACCGTGCCGGCGTACTCGATCCCGGGGATCTCGACGGCGCGGCGCACCGGGTCGGGGTAGAGACCCATGCGCTGCAGCACGTCGGCGCGGTTCATCGCCGAGCCCTGCACGCGGACGAGGATCTCGCCGACACCGGGCACCGGGTCGTCGATCTCGGTGAGGGTGAGGACCTCGATGCCACCGTGGGCCGGCAGTGTGACGGCGCGCACGTCAGGCTCCCTCGACGGGATCGTGGGTCGGCGGGAGCTCGCCGTCGCTCGGCGGCAGCGGCCGGGCTTCGAGCGCGAACACGCGACTGCGGTAGTACCGGAGCTCGGCGACGCTGTCGCGGATGTCGTCGAGCGCGCGATGGGAGCCGGGCTTGTAGGGGCGAGCGGCATCCACCTCGGGGTACCAGCGCTTCACCAGCTCCTTCACGCTCGAGACGTCGACCGAGCGGTAGTGCAGGTGCTCCTCGATCGCCGGCAGGTAGGCGGCGAGGAACCTCCGGTCGGTGCCGATCGAGTTGCCGCACAGCGGCACCGAGCGGGGCTCGGGCACCCACTGCTTGATGAACTCGAGCGTGGCGGCACCCGCCACCTCGAGGGTGATCGTCGACGCCCGGATCGCCTCGAGCAGGCCCGACCGGGTGTGCATCTCCACCACGAACGGATCCATCGACGCCAGCACGTCGTCCGGCTGGTGCACGACGAGGTCGGGGCCCTCGGCCACGATCTCGAGCTCGTCGTCGGTGATCAGGGTGGCGATCTCGACGATCACGTCGCGTGTGTGGTCGAGCCCCGTCATCTCCAGGTCCATCCACACGAGCACGTCGGCAGGTTACGCGTCGCCGGTCCGTGCGAGGATGCCGACGTGCGGATCGAGCAGGGCGCCGGCTGACGTGGTCGTCCGGGTCGAGCGCGACCACTCGCTCTCGTTCACCGAGCTGCTCGCCACGCCCGGGGTGGAGGAGCGGCTCGAGCTGCGCAGCCGCTTCGGGTTCATGGCGTTCCACGGCGGTGCGCTGGAGGCCATGACCGATGTCATCGCATCGGCGGCCGCCGAGCGCTCCGGCGCCTCGTGCTACGCAGTGGTGCAGCCGCCCGGCATGCGGCTCCACATCAGCTCCACCCGCGTCCGCGCGGCGGAGTCGGCCGCGCTCGCTGCGTTCGTGGAGCACGTCGACGTGGTCGTCACGATCCACGGCTACGGCCGCCGTGGGCTCTACACGTCGCTGCTGCTCGGCGGCGGCAACCGGCACCTGGCCGAGCACGTGGCCGGTCACCTGCGTCCGGCGCTGCCGGCGTACGACGTGGTGACCGACCTCGACGCCATCCCGCCCGAGCTCCGGGGGTTGCACCGCGACAACCCGGTCAACGTGCCGGCGCGCGGCGGCACGCAGATCGAGCTGCCACCACGGGTGCGCGGGGCGAGCCCGATGTGGTGGGACTGGGAGCACGGGCTCACGCCGCACACGGAGGCACTCGTCGACGGGCTCGCCGCTGCCGCGGCGTCGTGGTCGGGCGAGCCAGACTGACCGCATGGGTGTGTTCGACGGACAGGTCGCGCTGATCACGGGTGGCGGGAGCGGCATCGGGCTCGCGAGCGCCCGCCGACTCGCCGCCGACGGCGCCACGGTGGTGCTGGCCGGCCGCAGCGCCGAACGGCTCGAAGCCGGCGCGGCATCGCTGCGCGACGACGGCGCCGACGTGCGGACGGTGACATGCGACGTCACCGACGAGTCGAGCGTGCACGCTGCCTGCGCCGCCGCAGCCGACGCCGGGCGCTTCACCATGGTGGTGGCCAACGCGGGCACCGGTGCCGGCGCGCCGTTCCACCTCACATCGCTCGACGATTGGAACGCCGTGCTCGCCACCAACGTCACCGGCGCCTTCCTCACGATGAAGCACGCCGTGCCCCACCTGGCGGCGAACGGTGGCGGATCGATCGTCGCCACCTCGTCGATCGCAGCCGTGCGCACCCACTGGTACATGACGGCCTACTGCGTGTCGAAGGCGGCGCTCGAGATGCTGGTGCAGCAGGTGGCCGACGAGCTCGGGCGGGTGGGCATCCGCGCCAACGCCGTGCGGCCCGGGCTCGTGCCCACCGACATCTCGACCATGCTCGTCGACACCCCGTCGATCCGCGACGACTACCTCGACCAGATGCCCGTCGGCCGGCTCGGCACCACCGACGACATCGCCGAGCTCGTGCGGTACCTGCTCGGTCCCGAGAGCGGATGGGTCACCGGCACGTGCATCAGCGCCGATGGCGGTCACCACCTCCGCCGCGGCCCGCGCCTCGGCCCGCTCGCGCCGACCCTCGAGGGCTGACCGCGTGGGCAGCCTCCGTGCCCCGTTCGTCGCCGGCGTCGTCATGGCCGTCGTGGCGATGGCCGCCGGTGGCGCCGCGGTCGCAGTCGCGACGGGCGACAACCGCGGCACCATGGGGCTGCTGCTCGTGCCGGTGCTCCTCGTGCTGGTCGCGATCGCGAACCTGGTGGTGGGGTTCTTCGGACGCGACCACGAGTGGGGGCTGCTGGCCGCGATCGGCATCGGCACGACGCTCACCCTCGCGCTCGCCGTCGCGGTCGTCGCGCGGTGGGACGGCATCGGCACGCTGGCCATCCTGGTGATCGGACCGGCGCTCGGCGGCCTCAGTGGTGCCGTGGGACGGATCGCCTGGTTCGTCGGCGACTTCGCGTGCGCGATGAGCGGTCGGCCCACCAACGTCGAGCTGGTGGCCGAGCCCGACCTCACCCTCGCGACGGCAGGCCTCGACGAGGTGGCCGAGCGCCATGCGCCGGGCGAGCCGGTGCTGGCACGCGCCGTCGGCGTCCAGGTCGGGCGCCTCCGCTACCGACGTGTCGGCGTGGTCGCCACCGAGCAGCGTCTGGTGATCGCCCCGCTCGGCGAGCACGCGGGCGACGACGTCGTGGTGATCGACGCCGACGCCCTCGCCCGTGCGTCCATCCGCAGCGAGGCGGCCGACGGCACCACCCGGCGGACCACCAACGTCGTCGACGACGCGATCCTCGTCGAACCGCGGGGCCGCGCGGCCGTCACGTTCGTGCTGCCGTACGACCCGCCGAAGGCCGATGTGCGCACCGGGATCGGTGGACCGGCGGAGCTGCGCGAGTGGATCCGACGGCACACTGCCGCGTACGAGTGACCGCTCAGACGCCGAGCCGGCGCCCGAGGGCGCCGAGCACCATCAGCACGATCCCGAGGCTCATCACCATCCCGCCGACGACCGTGAGCGTGACGAGTGCGCCGAGATCGGATGCGTCGTCCTGCGCCGTGGCGTCGGTGACCGTGCCCGAGGTGGCGTCGTCGACCTGGTCGAGCACGTCGACGAGGATCAGCACGACGCCCGTCCCCACGGCCGCCACGCCGACCACCAGCAGGACGACTCCCAGCCAGAACATGGGGGATCGCCGCCGACGAGGCGGGGGTGCGGACCCGAACGGCGACACCTGCACGAGCGGGACCGTAGCCGGACCGGCGAGCCCGACCCGCGGCGCTGAGTAGCGTCGGTCGACGTGCACGACGATCGCCGGCAGGTCGAGGCGCGCATCGAGCGCGAGGTGTGGGAGCGGGTGCTGCCACTCGTCCACCTCGACCGTCGACCGCTCGCCGTCGAGGCCGGCCCGAGCTGCGACGACCTCGCGCCGTTCGAGGTGGGTGACCGCTGGGGCCCGCCCTGGGGCACCACGTGGTTCCGGCTGCGGGGCGAGATCCCCGACGCCTGGTCGGGCGGTCGGATCGAGGCGGTCGTCGACCTGGGCTTCCACGATCGCGCCGCCGGCTTCCAGTGCGAGGGACTCGTGGTGGATCCCGCCGGCCGACCGGTGCAGGGCATCCACCCGCGGCGCACGAACGTTCCCGTCACCGATCCGCCGGGACCGTTCGAGCTGCTCGTGGAGGCCGCCTCGAACCCGTCGTTCCCGCAGTTCACCCCCTCCCCGCTCGGCGCACCCGACACGGCGGGCGACCGGCCGCTCTACCGGTTCCGGCGCGCCGAGCTCGTGCTCGTCGACAGCGAGGCCGAGGCGCTCGTGCACGACCTCGACGTGCTCGACGGTCTCATGCGCACACTCGACATCGACGACCCGCGACGCGCCCGCCTGCTGCGACGGCTCGCCGACGCGCTCGACCGCGTCCCCGACATCGCGGCCGCACGCCACGTCGTCGTCGATGCACTCACCACACCGGCCCGAGCGAGCGCACACCGCGTCGTCGCCACCGGGCACGCGCACATCGACACGGCCTGGTTGTGGCCGCTCCGTGAGACGGTGCGCAAGTGCACGCGCACCTTCGCGTCGGCCGTCGATCTCATGGACCGATACCCCGA
>JALOLG010000071.1 GCA_025456105.1 Ilumatobacteraceae bacterium
GGAGCCGATCATCCGGCTCGCCTCGGCCACGAGCCGGCTCTTGCCGACACCCGGCTCGCCGGTCACGAGCACCACGCCCGAACCACCACCGCGAGTCCGCTCCCACGCACCGAGGATGCGGTCGAGCTCGGCACCACGACCGATGAGGCGCGCCCGACGAGCCGACGGGATCGGGCGTCGATCATCGACCGGTGGATCGGTGGGTGACGTCGAACGCAGGCGCTCGTAGACGGCCACGGTGTCCGGCGACGGGGCGACCGAGAGCTCGCGGTCGAGCACCTGCACACAGCGGTGGTAGAGGCGCAGCGCCTCGGCACGCTGGCCACGGCGGCCGAGCAGCTCCATGGCCGACCGGTACCCCGCCTCGCGCAGTGGGTCGTGCTGCATGAGCGCCGTGGCGAGTCGGAGTGCCATCTCGTCGTCGTCGGTCGTCTCGATCGATCGTTCCACGACGTCCATGGCGGCGAGACGCAGCTGCTCGCGCTCCGCGAGCACCCAGTCGTCGTAGCAGGACGGCAGCAGATCGCCTCCGTAGAACCGCACGACCCCTGGGCCATCACCCGCGGCGATCGCCCTCCGCACCTCGACGACGTCGACCTCCAGATGCTCAGCCAGCCCGACCGTCGATCCGTCGACGATGACCATCGTGTCGAGCTCGGGGACATCGGATCGGAGCTCGTGCACGAGCTTGCGCAGGTTCGTGCGCGCCTGCGCATCGGTGGAGTCCGGCCACAAGCCGAAGGCCAGCCGCTGTCGCGACAAGCGCCTGCTCGGCGCCAGCGCGAGCAGGGCCAGCGCGCGGATCGCCCGGGTGCTGCAGAGCGGCTCGATGACGTCGCCGTCGCGCCGCACCAGCTCGTCGCCGAGCAACGTGGCGACCACCCGTCCCGGGACCGCGTCGTCGGAGCCCGGCACGACCCGATGGATGACCCACGGTCGCGGGAACCCCCGCAGCTCGTGGGTGCCGTGCTCCTCGAGCCGGTGGCTCACCGTGCCGGCCAGGTCGCGCACCACCTGCGAGACGAGGATCTGGCCGCCGGACGCCAACGACGTGATGCGGCTCGCTGCGTTGACGGCCTCACCCAGCACGTCCCCCTCGTCGCGCACCTCGCCGGCGTGGAGCCCGAACCGGAACGAACCGACCCGCTCGCGGCTCGTGACGTCGCAGAGCTCGACCGCCGCGTCGAGCGCCGACCGGACCGTGCGGAAGGTCATCAGGCACCCGTCGCCGGTTCCCTTCACGAGCACCCCGTCGTGGCGGGCTGCGACCCTCAGGGCGTTCGCGTGGTGATCGTCGAGGATCCGGTCGACGGCATCGTCGCCCAGGCTCGTGCGCAGTCGCGTCGAGTCCACCAGATCCGTGAACATCACCGTTCTGATCGCTCGAGGCATCCGGCCCCCCGAACCCGTTCGCCGCACGGCCCGCCGACCCGATCACCCATTCTAGTTCGGTGTGATCCCGGCTCGGTCCGGAGATTCGACCCGAGCTGCACGCGATCGGCGCCTTGCCGAGCCTCCACGACCCGCCCCCGATGTCGACGCCAGGGTCCGTCCAGCGGCGCACCCCGGCCACCACGACGGGTACGGTCGCCGCCCATGAGCATCATCGATCGGTTCCGTCTCGACGGTCAGGTGGCGGTCGTGACCGGCGCCGGGCGCGGCATCGGCGAGGGCATCGCCCTCGGACTCGCCGACGCGGGCGCCGACGTGGTGCTCGCCGCCCGGCGCACGAACGAGATCGAGGCGGTCGCCGAGAAGGTCCGTGCGCTGGGCCGTCGGGCGCTGGCCGTCACCACGGACGTCACCGACATCGCGCAGGTCAACCGGCTCGCCGAGGTCACGGTCGAGGAGATGGGCGCGCTCACGTGCTGGGTGAGCAACGCAGGCGGCGCCGACGACCGCGTGCCGCGGACGCTGCTCGACATGCCCGAGCGCCAGTGGGACTTCCAGATGGACCTCAACCTGAAGGCCGTCTGGACCGGCGCCCAGGCCGCCGCCCGGGTGATGGGCGACGGACCGGGCACCATCATCAACATCTCGTCGATCACCTCCGGTCGGCCGTCGCCCTACAACGGGCCGTACGCCGTCGCGAAGAGCGGCGTCGACAACCTCACCCAGACCCTCGCCGCCGAGCTGGCGTCGAAGGGGATCCGGGTCAACGGCGTCGCGCCGGGCCCGATCCCCACCGAGGTGTTCCTCGAGTTCACGCGGATGACCGTCGACGACATCCCGGAGATGGGCAAGAAGCTCGGCATCCCGCTGGGCCGGGTCGGCACACCCGAGGACATCGCACCGGCAGTCGTGTACCTGGCCTCCGACGCGTCGAGCTGGATGACGGGCCACACCATCGTCGTGGCCGGCGGCCGCTGAGACGACGCGATGGTCCCGCGCACACGCCGAGCGCGGGCGGCACGTCGCCGGCAGCGGCGGATGGCGCGCGTCGAGCACGACCTCACCACCGCCGAGTGGGCGGCGCTCCGCAACGCGTGGGGCGGATGCGCCTACTGCGGTGCGCGCACCGACGACCTCCAGCGCGACTGCGTCCTGCCGATCTCCCGTGGCGGTCGCTACACGCTCGACAACGTCGTGCCCGCGTGCCGCAGCTGCAATGCCAGCAAGTGCAACGCCGAGGTCACCACGTGGATGCGGCGCAAGCGGCTCGACGAGCGCTCGTTCCTGGTGCGCTGGGCTGAGATCACCGCGGCGCTGACGCCCGACGCCTCTCAGCGACCGTGACCCGCGTCGCCTCTCAGCGACCGTGACACGCGTCGCCTCTCAGCGACCGAGCACCGCGACGAGGAAGTCCGACGACTCGGTGAACGGGTGGAGGTGCCACGTCGCGAGCCGCAGGTGCACCGCCAGCCCGACCGCGGCGGCGTCGGCGGCGAACTCCTCGACCGGGTAGCCCCGGTCCACACCGAACCCGGTCACGATGCGACCACCAGGGACGAGGTGTGCAGCCAGCCGGGCGAGCACCTCGCGACGGGTTGCCGGGTCGAGGAACGTCATCACGTTGCCCGCCGCGACGATCGCGTCGAACGGGTCGGGCTGCCCGTGCGACCCCAGGTCGAGCGCGGCGAGATCGGCCACGATCCACGTCGGTCCCGGATGGTCCTCGATCGCCGCCTCGATGAGCGCCGGGTCGAGGTCGACGCCCACGACGTCGTGACCGAGCCGGGCGAGGCGACCGCCGACACGACCCGGGCCGCAGCCGGCATCCAGGATCCGCGACCTCGGAGCCACCATCGCGTCGACGAATCGCGCCTCTCCCTCCAGGTCGGCGCCTTCGGCCGCCATGGTGCGGAACCGCTCGACGTACCACTGCGAGTGCCCCGGGTTCTCGGCGAGCAGCTGCAGCCAACGGTTGCCGGTCACGGCGGTGACGGTACCCCGGCCTCGACGGGCAGCGCCGCCCGCCGCCACTCCGGGAAGCCGTCCACGAGTCGCCGCGCCCGGCGCCCCCGGCGGCGCAGCAGGCGCACGGCGTCGTCGGCGAACACGCAGTACGGCCCACGGCAGTACGCCACCACCTCGACGTCGGCGGGGAGCGATCGCAGGTTCGCGGCCAGCTCGTCGACGGGGATCGACCGTGCACCGGCGATGTGCCCCGCCACGAACTCGGCCGCCGGTCGGACGTCGACCACGACCACGTCGCCCGACCGGATCCGCTCGGCGAGCTCCTCGCGGCCGACCTGCTCCAGCCGGCTGCGGTCACCGAGGTAGGCGGCGGCCAGATCGTCGAGGTGCTCGTGATGAGCGGCCGCGACGTCACGCAGGGCCGCCCACAGCTCGGCGACCCGGTCCGAGGCGAGGCGGTAGTAGATCCGGGTGCCCTCACGGCGGGTCGTCACCAACCCGGCGGTGGCCAGCGCCCGCAGGTGGAACGAGGTGTTGGCCACGCTCTGGCCGATCTCGTCGGCGAGCTCCTCCACGTGCCGCTCACCCTGGGCGAGCACGTCGACCAGCTCGGCCCGCCGACCACTGGCCAGCGCCTTGGCCACCTCGCCGAACGCGTCGTACAGCGCGTCCTTCGCCTGCCGATCACCCATGACACTCCTCAAGCATCTACTTGAACATCTGACATCGAACGGTACAGTATTCAAGCATGTCCTTGACGAGGTCGCCGGTGCGGCTCGGGCTCCGCGAGAACCTCGCCCAGTTCTCGCTGCTCGTGGCCGTCAACGCGCTCGTCGGCGGGATGATCGGCCAGGAGCGCACGGTCCTGCCTCTCCTGGCCGAGGAGGAGTTCGGGCTCACGGCGCTCACCGCCACGCTGACCTTCATCGCCGCGTTCGGCATCGTGAAGGCGCTCACCAACTTCGTCGCCGGCACGCTGTCCGACCGATTCGGCCGCAAGCCCGTCCTGGTGGCCGGCTGGCTGATCGGCCTCCCCGTCCCGCTGCTGCTCATGTGGGCACCGACCTGGGGGTGGGTCGTGTTCGCGAACGTGCTGCTCGGCGTGAACCAGGGGCTCACGTGGTCGACCACCGTGATCATGAAGATCGATCTCGTCGGGCCGGCGAAGCGTGGCTTCGCGATGGGCCTCAACGAGGCCGCCGGCTACGGGGCGGTGGCCGTCACCGCGCTCGCCACCGGCTGGATCGCTGCGGAGTGGGGGCTTCGGCCCGCGCCCTTCCTCCTCGGGCTCGCGTACGCCGGTCTCGGTCTCGGCCTGTCGGTGCTGTTCGTCCGCGAGACCCACGGGCACGCCCGCCACGAAGCTGCGACCCACACCGGCGCGTACGGAGCGCTGAGCACCCGCGAGGTCTTCGTCCTGACGTCGTTCCGCGAGAAGGCCCTGTCGTCGGCGTCGCAGGCCGGGCTGGTCAACAACCTCAACGACGGGCTCGCCTGGGGCCTGCTCCCGATCTTCTTCGCCGATGCCGGGCTCTCGGTGGGCCGCATCGGGGTGCTCGCTGCGATCTACCCCGCGGTGTGGGGGCTCGGCCAGCTCGTCACCGGTGGGCTGTCCGACCGCACCGGCCGCAAGCCGCTCATCGCGGGCGGCATGCTCGTGCAAGCGGCTGCGATCGCGCTGATCGCCGTCACGAGCGGCTTCGGCGCCTGGGCACTCGGCGCCGCGCTGCTCGGAGCCGGGACGGCGATGGTGTACCCGACGCTGCTGGCGGCTGTCGGCGACGTGGCTCACCCGACGTGGCGCGCCCGGTCGGTGGGCATCTACCGGCTGTGGCGCGATGCGGGCTTCGCGGTCGGTGCCCTGACGGCCGGCATCATCGCCGACCTCGTGTCGATCGAGGCCGCGATCCTCGCCGTCGCAGCGCTCACAGCGCTGTCCGGCGTGGTCGTCATCGTCCGCATGTACGAGACGCACCCGCCGCAGCGCCGCGCGGCATGATGCTGGCGATGTCCGACGAGCACGACCTCGACCGCGCCCACCGGCACCTCGTCCGCTACGGCGCGACCTGGGCGCCGTTCATCGCCGAGCGGGCCGCCGGCTCCTGGGTGGCGGACGCCACCGGGCGGAAGGTGCTCGACTTCACGAGCGGGCAGATGAGCTCGATCCTCGGGCACTCGCACCCCGAGATCGTCGAGGTCGTCACCGAGATGATCGGCCGCCTCGACCACCTCTTCTCGGGGATGCTGTCGCGCCCGGTGATCGACCTCGCCGAGACGCTCGGCGGGCTCGCGCCCGGGCTCACCAAGGTGCTGCTGCTCACCACCGGCGCCGAGTCGAACGAAGCCGCGCTTCGCATGGCGAAGGCCGCGACGGGCGGCTGGGAGGTGGTCGGCTTCGCCCAGAGCTGGCACGGCATGACGGGCGCCGCGGCATCCGCCACGTACTCGGCCGGTCGCCGAGGGCACGGCCCGGCGCACGTGGGGTCGATGGCGGTGTTCGCCCCCAACACGTACCGGCCTCGCTTCACCCACGCCGACGGCAGCCTCGACTGGCGCACCGAGCTCGACGATGCGTTCGACCTCCTCGATCGCCAGAGTGCCGGCGCGCCCGCCTGCTTCATCGCCGAGCCGATCCTGTCGTCGGGCGGGATCCTCGAGCTGCCGCCCGGCTACCTGGCGGCACTCCAGGCACGGTGCCACGAGCGCGGGATGCTGCTCGTGCTCGACGAGGCCCAGACCGGGATGGGGCGCACGGGCTCGATGTTCGCCTTCGAGCGCGACGGGATCGTCCCCGACGTCCTCACGCTGTCGAAGACGCTGGGCGCCGGGCTCCCGCTCGCCGCCGTGCTCACCACCGACGAGATCGAGCAGCGGGCCCACGAGGCCGGGTTCATCTTCTACACGACCCACGTCTCCGACCCACTGCCTGCCGCCGTCGGGCTCAAGGTGGTGGAGCTGGTGCTCCGCGACCACCTGGCAGAGCGCGCCGTCGAGGCGGGCGGCCGCCTGCTCGCCGGCCTCGCCGAGCTCCGCGAACGCCACGAGTGCGTGGGCGACGTGCGAGGGCGTGGCCTGCTCGTCGGCCTCGAGGTGGTGGCCGACCGGGAGTCGAAGAAGCCGGCGCCTGAGCTCGGCACGGCGATCACCCGCCGGTGCTTCGAGCTCGGGCTGTCGATGAACATCGTGTCGATGCCCGGGATGGGCGGCGTGTTCCGCATCGCTCCCCCGCTCACGGTCACCGACGACGAGCTCGACCTCGGCGTCTCGATCCTCGACCAGGCCATCACCGACGTGGCGGGCTGACGACTCCCCGGGAGTCGCAGATCGGCGTCCCGAGGTCACGCTGGCCGTGACGACAGGATCCGCCCCACCAGCTCCGCACCAGGGTGGGCAGCGAGGTCGGGCCGTCCGAGCCGCTCCGACGCTTCGCCCACCGTGAACAGCCGGCGTCGGAGGCAGTCATCGAGCAGTCGCTCCACCTCGTCGCGACCGACGTCGGCCGCGAGATCGATCACGTGCGGAGCGCGGTCCTGCACCGAACTCCCTGCACGACCGTGGTGTCGCTCTCGGGGATGTCGGCGTCGTGAACGATCACACCCTGGTCACCCAACCACATCGACGCCGTCAGCGGAACGCCGAGCGCGCCGTCGAGGCGGGCGGCCGCCTGCTCGCCGGCCTCGCCGAGCTCCGCGAACG
>JALOLG010000072.1 GCA_025456105.1 Ilumatobacteraceae bacterium
GGCCGGTACCGCGACGAGCGCAGCTGGAGCTGAGCGGCACGGCCGAGCCGACCTCACCGTCGACGAGCGGGAGCGGCGGCAACTAGCGTCGCGGTGGGGAAAGGAGTTCGGACATGAGCTCACTGTCGGCACCCGCACAAGCGCTGCTCGGATCGGACGCAGTCGCCCACGTCTGGACCGCGAACCCCGACGGCAGCCCGCAGGTGTCGGTCGTGTGGGTCGTGGTCGAGGACGACGAGATCGTCTTCGGCTGCAGCGGGACGAGCTGCAAGGCCCGCAACCTGCGACGCGACCCGTCGATCCTGCTGTCGATCGAGGACGTCACCCGCAACGACCACGGGTTCCAGCGGCACCTCGTGATCAGGGGCACGGCGCGCCTGTCGCCCGGGCCCGACCCTGCGCTGATGGACCGCCTGGCGAGCAAGTACCTCGGCCTGCACCGGCACCCGCTCGCGATCCGCGATGCGGCCGACGCGGTCGTGGTCCGTGTGGCGATCGAGCGGATCAGCGGCGTCGGCCCCTGGGTCGCGGCGACTGCCGCGCTCTCGGGCTGACGGTCGTCAGGCGACGAGCTCGTCGACGAACTCGGCGAACACGTCGGCGTAGCGCATCGCGTCGGCCTCGTCGTGCATCACCGAGATGAGCCACAGCTCGTCGAGGCCCGGCGGCAGCAGGACGCCGCGGTTGATGCCGTGGATCCACTGCGCGAACGCGAGGCCGAAGTCGGTGGCCTTGTAGTCGCGGTAGTTGCGGACCCGATCGCGCGACCAGGTGATGCAGCCCTTGGCGCCGAACTGGACGGTGTGGGCCGGGATGCCCGCCCGGTCGATCACGTCCTGGCAGGCGGCCACGAGCCGGCTGTTGCGCGCCACGGTCGCCTCGACGTTCTCGCGCGTGCAGGCCTCGGTGAGGGTGGCCTTGACGGCGGCCATCACGAGGGGGTTCCCGTTGTAGGTGCCGAGGTGCAGCACCTTGCCCTGGGTGATGAGGTCCATGTACTCGGCCTTGCCGCCGAACGCTCCCACCGGGAAGCCGCCGCCGATCGACTTCGCGAGGCAGACGAGGTCGGGGGTGACGCCGAGCTGCTTGGTGGCGCCGCCGTACCCGGCCGTGATGCCGGTCTTGACCTCGTCGAAGATGAGCAGCGTGCCGTGCCGCTGCGTGATCTCGCGGACGGCCTCGAGGTAGCCCGGGTCGGGCAGGCAGATCCCGATGTTCTCCAGCACCGGCTCGACGATGAAGCACGCCACGTCGCCGCCGGCGAGCGCGCGCTCGAGGGCGTCGGGGTCGTTGAAGGGGATCACGGTCACGTCGGCGATCGTGCCGGCCGTGATGCCCGCCGACTGCGGCACCGAGTTCGGCGCATCGGCCGGTCCGGCGAGGTCGAGCGGGGGCTTGTTGGAGATCATCACCTCGTCGTGGTGGCCGTGGTAGCCGCCCTCGACCTTGACGATGCGCTCGCGACCGGTGACACCTCGCGCCAAGCGGATCGCGTCCATCGTGGCCTCGGTGCCGGAGTTGGTGGGGCGCCACATGGGCAGGCCGTAGCGCTCGGCGAGCAGCTCGCCGAACTCGGCGTTGAGCTCGCACGGCGTGACGTAGAGCGTGCCCATGTCCATCTGCTGCTCGACCGCGCGGCGGACGGCGGGGTGCATGTGGCCGGCGAAGAGGGCGCCGAAGCCCATGTCGTAGTCGACGTACTCGTTGCCGTCGACGTCGATCATGCGCGCACCGGCGGCGCTGCGCACGACGATCGGCCACGGGTCGTAGGCCTGGAAGCTGGAGGGCACGCCGGCGGGCATGACCCGGCGGGCTCGCTCGTTGGCCGCCTGCGAACCTCGCGTTCGCTCGCTGTACACCTCCATCTCGCGGGCGGTGATCAGCGCGGCCTTCTGCTGCAGGTCGGTGGCTTCCGTGGTGCTCATGAGGATCTCCAGGTGGGATTCGTGGCCGTAGGCTAGCAGGACGACGAATCGCCCCGGCCCGTCGGAGGTTCCGCGACGGATCGGCATCGGACGGTGGCGTTCGCCGGGCGACGTGGCAGACTGTCGCTCCCTCATGGTGGGCGTAGCTCAGGTGGTTAGAGCGTCAGGTTGTGGCCCTGAAGGCCGGGGGTTCAAGTCCCCTCGCTCACCCCAATCGCATCCGCGATCGGCCCGGCAGGTGGGGTGCGCCACGGTGCGCCCTACACTGCCGGGCCGCACGCGCCTCTAGCTCAACGGCAGAGCAGTGGACTCTTAATCCATTGGTTCAGGGTTCGAATCCCTGGGGGCGCACCCGTCAGGCACACCCGCCAGCCCGTCAGTCGTCGGCGGGGTCCGACGGCTGCCCGAGCCACACGCGCAGCGCCTCCAGCCCGTCGCCCTCGCCGAAGCCCGAGAGCGCGTCGTTCGCGATCAGGTTCAGCTTGCGCCCGTCGCCGGTGCGGATCTTGATCTTCGAGGCGACCACGATCTTGGTGGGCTCGAAGAGCTTGCGGGGATTGTCGTTGTCCACCTTGAGGTCGGACTCCTTGGCCCCCTCGACGTCGTCGCGCATGATCGACCAGGGCTCGCCCTTGGGCTGCCACCGCAGGCTCACGGGCACCATCACCAGTCGCTGGGGCGTGACGCCGATCGCGTACATCTGCTGGGTGAACAGCTTGGAGTCGCTCGCCGTGAACATGCCGAGCACCTCCTCCCCCGGCGTGAGCTGATCTCGGATCAGCCCCGCCAGCCGCTCGTACACCTCACGTTGCGCTTCCGCCATCCCCATGAGCGACACGGTAGGCGATCACCCGGGCGGGGCGCGCCCTCGGACCGGTGCGACAATCGCGCCATGGGCTCCACCACCGATCACCTCGAGCGGATCGCCCGCGACGGGTACACCATCGTGCCCGACGTGTTCGACGCCGAGCGGGCGGCTGCGCTGCGCGCCGAGCTCGACCGGCTCGAGGAGGCGCTCGGCATCGTGCCGGCCGGGAACTCCTTCGAAGGCGCTCGCACCTGGCGCATCTACAACCTGCTCGCCCACGGCCCGCTGTTCGAGGCGATCCCCGTCGACCCGGTGGTGCTCCCGGTCGTCGCGGGCGTGCTCGACGCAGGCTGCCTGGTGAGCTCGCTGTCGTCGATCGTCATCGGACCGGGCGAGACCGCCCAGCCGATCCACGCCGACGACCAGGTGATGCCGCTGGCCAAGCCCCACGTGGCCACCGTGTGCAACACGATGTGGGCGATCACCGACTTCACCGAGGCGAACGGCGCCACCCGCGTCATCCCCGGCTCGCACCTCGCCGACCACTCCCCGGAGTACGGCGCATCGTTCGAGTCGATCCCCGCGGAGATGACCGCCGGGAGCGTGCTGGTGTGGCACGGATCGCTGTGGCACGGCGGCGGCGCCAACACCACCGACGAGCGGCGGTACGGCATCGCCATGAACTACTGCGCAGGCTGGATCCGCCAGCAGGAGAACCAGCAGCTCGGCCTGCCACTCGAGCTCGTGGCGACGTTCCCGCCACGCCTGCAGGAGCTGTGCGGCTTCGGCATCTACCGCGGGCTGATCGGCCACATCGACAAGCGCTCGCCCGCCGAGCGGCTGCTGCACGGCACGGCCAGCGCGATCGTCTGGGACCGGATCTGACACCCGAGTGCGATCGGCGCACGGGGCGCGCCGGTGGCACTCGGGCGGACGGTGGCACTCGGGTCTAGGGGGTGAGGGCCACCTTGCCGGCGACCCGGCGCTCGGCGAGGTCGGTGAGCGCACGGGCGGCCTCGGCCAGCGGATAGGTGGCCGGCTCGACCGGGCGCAGCCGACCGGCCGCGATCATCTCCAGGACGGCATCGAGCATCGCCCGGTTCTCGGCCGGGTGCCGACCCGCCCACGCGCCCCAGTCCACCCCGGTGACGCGCCGGTTGCGCAGCAGCACCTGGTTGGCGGGCAGCTGCGGGATCCCGGCCACGAAGCCGATCACCAGGTACTGGCCGTTCTCGCCGAGCGCACGCAGGCAGCTCTCACCGAGCTCGCCGCCGATCGGGTCGTAGAGGTGGTCGACGCCGCCCCGCCCGGTGGCTGAGGCGCCCCAGTCCCGCGCCAGCGCCTTGACGTCGTCGGCGGCGGAGTCGACGACGACCTCGGCGCCGCGATCGAGGGCCAGTGCGCGCTTGTCGTCGGTCGACGCGGCCGCCATCACGCGCAGGCCGAGCGCGGCGCCGACGTCGACCGCCGCGAGGCCGACGCCCGACCCGGCGCCGAGCACCAGCAGCGTCTCGCCTGCGGCCACCGCACCGCGGCCGACGAGCGCGAACCACGCCGTCATGTAGCTCTGCATGAACGTCGCCGCCTGGCCGTCGGTGAGGCTCTCGGGGAGTGTGAGCACCGACCGGTGATCGGCCACCGCCTCGTCGGCGTAGCCGCCCAGGCCGACGTTCGCGAACACCCGGTCGCCCACCGCCACGCCCGCGACGTCGGCGCCGACCGCACGCACGCGCCCCACCACCTCCATGCCGGGCACGAACGGCGTCGGCGGCTTGATCTGGTAGCGGCCCTGCACGAACAGGCCGTCGACGTAGTTCACCCCGCACGCCGTCACGTCGATCAGCACCTGGGTCGGACCCGGCTCGGGCGTCGGACGCTCCTCGACCACCAGGGCCTCGACGGGCCCGAACTCACGGCACACCACGCAGCGCACGTCAGCCCCGCATCCTCAGGTTCCACTCCTGCGGGTCACGGCCGAGCTCGGCGAAGCGCCGCCGCACGAACACCGGCGCCGGCATCGGCGCTCCGGCCTCGAGGGCCTGCACCCACTCACCGTGCTCGTCCCACACGTGGCAGGTGTTGAGGTTGCTCGCCCAGACGGCACGCATCTGCTCGGGCGTCGGTGGCGTGACGCTCTCGTCGCCGGCGAGGCGGCGCTTCATGGTGGAGGCCCGCATCGACCAGATGCACTGCACGGCCACCGGCGCCATCGCCTGCAGCAGCGCCGTGGTGTGGGTGCAGCCGCGCGGCCCGCCGAACAGCTCGCGCACCTTGTGCGTGAACCCGCGTGCGATCGACAGACCCACCAGGTTCCCGTAGTGCTCGGTGATCGTCGGGCACTCGTCGTTCGGGTGCATCTCGAAGGCCACGTCGACCCCGGCGATCTCGAGCGCCGGGAACGCGATCCGCAGGTCGACCTGCATGTGGTGGATCGTGAGCGGCCGGGGATCGACGTCCTCGTCGAGGTACAGCCCCGGCGGCTTCTGGTCGCGGACCGCGCCTCGGATCAGCAGCGTGTCGTCGTCGACGCGGAAGGCGCGCACCCGGTACTCGCGGTCGTGCAGCACCTCGAGCCCGTCGGGATCGGGCGCGAGGATCGAGGAGTGGTCGAAGGGATCCACGCCGACAGGCGTAGCAGAGCGACCTTCGAGGGCGGGAACCGGTCGGTCGGATACGTTCGGACCTGTGCTGCCCGACGTGCCCCGACTCACCGGTCGCCACGTCGTGCTGGAACCGCTGAGCCGCCGCCACGTCGACGCGCTGGTGGCGGCCGCCGGTATCGACCGATCCACGTACGACTTCACCCTCGTGCCCGACGACCAGGCGTCGATGCGCGACTACGTCGACCGCCTCGACGCCGCCGCCCACGACGGCTCGATGCGGCCGTTCGCCCAGGTCCTCCCCGACGGCCGCGCCATCGGCTGCACTCGGTTCATGGAGCCGCGCTGGTGGCGGGACCGACCAGAGCCCGACGAGGTCGAGGTCGGCGGCACCTGGCTCGCCCACGACGTGCAGCGCACGCCCGTGAACACCGAGGCCAAGCGGCTGCTGCTCGGCCACGCCTTCGACGTGTGGGGAGCATGGCGGGTCGCGCTCTGCACCGACGCCCGCAACCACCGCAGCCGTGCCGCCATCGAGCGGCTCGGGGCCACGTTCGAGGGCGTGCTTCGATCACACCGCCCCGTCAACGCCCTCCACGCGCCCGTCGCACCCCGCGACACCGCGGTGTTCTCGATCATCGCCGGCGAGTGGCCGGCCGTCCGTGACGCCCTCGACCGCCGGCTGGCCGCGACATGATCGTCGAGCCGCTCCACCGCCACCCGCACCTCGCCGACGCGCTCGCCGATCGCGTGCACGCCGAGTTCGGCCACCACTACGACCCGGCGGTGTGGGACCTCGACGCCGCTCGCCGCGAGTTCGAGGCGATGACCGATCCGGCGGCCCACGACGTCACGTGGATCGCCTTCGACGGGCCCGGACGCGACCTCGCCGACGTGGCCGGCTCCGTGTCGCTGATCGCCGACGAGGACCTGCCGGGCTTCGAGCACGTCACGGCCTGGCTCGCCAACCTGCTCGTCGCGCCCGACCGCCGTCGGGCCGGTGTCGGCCGACTGCTCGTGACCACCGTGGAGGACGAGGCGCGCCGGCGCGGCCTCGACCGCCTGCACCTGTTCACCGAGGAGCAGGTGGGCTACTACCTGCCGCTCGGCTGGCGGCCGCTCGCCGAGGTGCCGGGCGGTCGCGGCCACGTGCTGGTGAAGCGGCTCGACGAGCGCGCGGCGCGGCGCGCCCTCGCGTCGCGCTGGTCCACCGACCCCGACGTCGGCGGGGCGTACTCGTACCTGCGCGTGGGTGGACGTCCCGAGCACCGCGACGTGCTGGCCGGCGAGGTCCTGCCCGGACTCGTGCTCGCCGGCGAGGCCACGAACCGGGCGTATCCCGCCACGCTCCACGGGGCCTGGTTCTCGGGCGAGCGGGCCGCACGCCAGCTCGCCGGCGCGCGGCGCGTGCTCGTGGTGGGCGCCGGCATCGCCGGCCTGGTGGCGGCGCGCGAGCTGGCAGCCGCCGGATCGGACGTCGTGGTGGTCGAGCGGATGCCGCACATCGGTGGCCGCGCCCGCGTCGACGACTCGCTCGGGGTGACCGTCCCACTCGGCGGGGCCTGGTTCCACGGCGTCGAGGGGCACCCGCTCCGAGAGCTCGTGGCGCACCGGCCCGACGAGTGGGCGTACGACCACACCGTCGTCGTCGACCACGGGTGGGTCGCCGAGCCGGATCTCGACGCGGCGCGGGCGATCCGCTCCGATCTGCTCGC
>JALOLG010000073.1 GCA_025456105.1 Ilumatobacteraceae bacterium
GCTGCAGCTGCCATCACATGTGACGGCAGCTGCAGCCCAGACGTCCGAAACGGCGCGGGTAGGTCCGGACAACGGGCCGTCGCGTGTGCGGCAGACTGTGCGCATGGCCACCGCACAGGAGCTCCTCGACCGGATCGCCGGGCAGAACGTGCCCAAGCGATTCCTCCGCACCGTCGCCAACCACCCCGACGCGACGGTCGTGAAGTGGAAGGCCTCGGACGGCACCTGGGCGTCGTGGACGCTCACCGACCTGCTCGAGCACACGGCGCTCCTCACGAGCGGACTGCGCAACCTGGGCGTCGAGCCGGGCGATCGGATCGTGCTCATGCTCCGCAACCGGGCCGAGTTCCACGCGCTCGACCTCGCCGCGATGTTCTGCGGCGCCACGCCGATCTCGATCTACAACTCCTCGGCGCCCGACCAGGTGTCGTACCTCGTGAACCACTCCAAGGCCAAGGTCGCGATCGTGGAGGACGTCGGGTTCTACGAGCGCTTCGCCAAGGTGCGCGACGAGCTCACCACGCTCCAGCACATCGTCATCCTCGATGATCCCGACGGCCTCACGGGCGACGCCACCGTGCCGTACGCGCAGCTGCTCGAGGGTGAGCCGGCCGACCTCACCGTGGCGGCCGAGGCCTCGCGACCCGACGACCTCGCCACCGTCATCTACACCTCGGGCACCACCGGGCCGCCCAAGGGCGTGATGCTCACCCACCAGAACGTGTGCTGGACGCTCGAGTCGATCGGCGAGTCGATGCGGGCTCAGACCGATCTCGACTCGCTGGTGGGCAAGCGGTACGTGTCGTACCTGCCGATGGCGCACATCTTCGAGCGCCTCCTCGGCCACTACTACCTCACCGAGTTCGCCACCGAGGTGGTGTGCTGCCCCGACACCGGCCAGCTCGCCTCGTACACGTCGGAGGTGCACCCCAACGTGTTCATCGGCGTGCCGCGCGTGTGGGAGAAGATGTACAACGGCGTGAACGCCGCGCTGGCGGCCGACCCGGAGCGCAAGCAGAAGTTCGACGAGGCGGTGGCGGCCGCCATCCCGATCGCCGAGAAGATGGCGGCGGGCACGGCCACGCAGGAGGAGATCGACACCTGGAGCTTCCTCGACGCCGTGGCGTTCAGCCTCGTCAAGCCGCTCATCGGGCTCGACCAGGCCGAGATCTGCATCAGCGGCGCAGCGCCGCTCAGCGGCGACATCCTCCAGTGGTTCCGCGCGATCGGCGTGCCGCTGAGCGAGGGCTACGGCATGTCGGAGACCACGGCCGTGCTCACCTGGTCGCATCGCGCCAAGCCCGGCTACGTGGGTCAGCCCCAGCCCGGCATCGAGCTGCGGATCGCCGAGGACGGCGAGGTGCTCGCCCGCGGCGCCAACATGTTCCCGGGCTACCTCGACGAGCCCGGAAAGACGGCCGAGACCATCGACGAGGAGGGCTGGGTCCACACCGGCGACATCGGCGAGATCGACGACGAGGGCTACCTGCGCATCGTCGACCGCAAGAAGGAGCTGATCATCACGGCCGGCGGCAAGAACGTGTCGCCCGCCAACCTCGAGGCCGCGCTGAAGGGCATCCCGCTGGTGGGCCAGGCGTGCGCGGTGGGCGACGGCAAGCCGTTCGTCGCTGCGCTCGTGGTGCTCGACCCCGACACCGCGGCCACGTGGGCGGCGGCGCACGGACTCACGGGCGAGGCGGCCACGCCGGCGGCGCTCGCCGAGCACCCCGACGTGATCGCCGAGATCGAGGCGGGCGTGGCCGAGGTGATGTCGGAGTTCAACAACGCCGAGGCCGTGAAGAAGGTGAAGGTGCTCGGCGACGAGTGGCTCGCAGACAGCGACCTGCTCACGCCGACGTCGAAGCTGAAGCGCCGCGGCATCCACGCCCGCTTCGCCGACGAGATCGCCGCCCTCTACGCCTGAGGAGCACTGACCCGAGTGCTGTCGGCTGATCGAGTGCTCCCGTACGCCATGGGGCGACGGGAGCACTCGATCGCCGGACTCGAAGGTCGCGGGGACACGCGAAATCGTGCCCGCCGTGCGGGTCGTCGTGGTGGATGGTCGGCTGCCTATGGTCGTCGGTCATGAGCGAGCTCGCCGGCAAGGTCGCGATCGTCACCGGATCATCGAGCGGCATCGGGGAGGCGACGGCCCAGCGCCTGTCGGCGCTCGGGGCGGCGGTGGTGGTCAACTCGTCGTCGTCCGTCGAAGCGGGCCAGGCGGTGGCCGAGTCGCTGCCCGGCGAGTCGCTGTACGTGCAGGCCGACATCAGCGATCAGGCCCAGGGACGAGCGCTGCTCGACGCCACGGTCGAGCGCTTCGGTCGGCTCGACATCCTCGTGAACAACGCCGGCTGGACCACCGTCGTCCCGCACGGCGACCTCGACGCCCTCACCGACGAGATCTTCCGCCGCACGTTCGAGGTGAACGTGTTCGGCACGTGGTGGCTCACGAAGGCGGCCATGCCGCTGCTGCAGCAGAGCGACGACGGCAACGTCGTGAACGTCACCTCGATCGCCGGCGTGCGTCCCGTCGGGTCGTCGATCGCCTACTCCATGTCGAAGGCCGCCCTCAACCAGATGACGGTGCTGCTCGCGAAGTCGTTCGGTCCGGTGCGCGTGAACGCCGTCGCGCCCGGCCTGGTGGCCACGCCCTGGACCGCCGACTGGGACGCCATGCACGCGGGCGTCGCGGCGATGGCGCCACTGCACCGCTCGGCCACGCCCGACGACTGCGCCGAAGCCGTCCTGGCCCTCGTCCGCAACCGCTACACCACCGGTCTCGTGTTCGTCGTCGACGGCGGCGTCACCCAGGTGATGTGAGCCACACATGAGCGCCGGCGAACGACTCCCCCACACCCCCGAGCCCATGCGGTGGTGGCGCGGCCGCGACGGTCTGCGCATCGCCGGCGACGAGTGGGGCGAGCCCGGCCACCCGCTCGTGATCCTCCTCCACGGCGGCGGCCAGACCCGCCACGCGTGGAAGGGCACCGGCGAGCGCCTCGCCGAGGCGGGCTACCACGTGGTGGCCGTCGACACCCGCGGACACGGCGACACCGATTGGGCGCCCGACGGCGACTACACCCAGCAGGCGATGGTCGACGACCTCGTGGCGCTCGTCGATCAGCTCGGCGGCGAGCGCCCGGTGCTCGTCGGCGCATCGATGGGCGGCGGCATCGCGCTCACGGCGATCGGCGACGACCAGGTCGACGCCACGGCGCTCGTGCTCGTCGACATCGCACCCCGCATCGAGCCCGAGGGCGTGGTGAAGATCCGCGACTTCATGTTCGGCAACCCCGACGGCTTCGCATCGCTCGACGAGGTGGCCGACGCGATCGCCGGCTACCAACCGCACCGCGAGCGGCCCACCAACCTCGACGGATTGGCCAAGAACGTCCGGCTCGCTCCCGACGGTCGCTACCGCTGGCACTGGGACCCGAGGTTCATGAGCGGTCCGCGCGACCTCGACACCCGCCAGGCTCACCAGGAGCGCTGCGCCCGATCCCTCACGGTGCCCACGCTGCTCGTCCGTGGCGGCCTGTCCGACATCGTGAGCGAGGACGGCGCGCAGGCGTTCCTCGAGATGTGCCCGGCCGCGGAGTACGTGAACGTCACCGGGGCGAGCCACATGGTGGCCGGCGATCGCAACGACGTGTTCGCCGATGCCGTGATCGAGTTCCTCCTGCGGGTCGTCCCGGTCGGCGGCGCACCGGCGCACCCCCCGCACGCGCTGCACCCCCACCGCGAAGACGACGGCCTCCTCGACGTCCCCTGACGCGCGCTTCCGGGTCAGTCGTCGTCGGGTTCGGAGCGGCCGACGAGCAGGCCGTTGCGCCACACCGTCACGGGGCCGTCCTCGCTGACCACCACCACGACGGCGGTGGGGTCGTCGAACGAGTAGCGCCGTGCCGACGTGTGGCGGGTGCCCCGGTACGGGTCGACCTCCACCTCGGCCTCGAGGCTGGGCACGATCCGCACCCCGAGGTGGGTGAGCGTGCCGTCGGCGCTGAACACGGTGGCGCCGTCGATCTGGCCGAGCACCTGCTTGAGCGGCGCGAGATCGCTCGGGCGGTCGAGCCGCAGCGGCGGCGGGGCCGACAGCCGCTCCTCGAACCGCACCGCGGCCGCCTCGCCCGGACGGAAGACGAGCAGCGCTCCCACCCCGCGTGCGCCGAGATCGTGCACGGCGAACTGCAGGAGCCGACCGAACGCCGCCGACGTCTCGTCGTCGAGGCCGGACGTGGCTTCGCGCAGCCACGTCGACACGGGTGGCTCGTGGTGCCACGACAACCCGTCCCAGCGGAGGACGCCGAACGAACCGACGGCTCGCACCACCTTCCAGCGGTCGCGCTGCACGATCACACCGCCGGCGACGTCGGCGAGCACCACGAGATCGCGCTCGGAACCCGCCGAGCGGTCGAACACGATCAGCCCCTCGACACCCGCCTCCGTGCGGACGGCGAACGACGCGCGACCATCGGCGTACTTGCGGGTGTCGTCGTCGGCCCGCTCCGACGCCTCGCGGACGGTCACGGTGAGCGTGGTGGGTGCCGCCCACGTGTGGGGTGGCGTGGCGGGCGCGACGAACGACCCGTACGTGGGCGTGCGCCCCTCGTGCACCGGCGGCCGGAGCGCGTAGTCGAGCTCGTCGAGCACCAGGTCGATCGGGTCGAGCAGGTCGAGGTCGGGGAGCACCTCGTCGGCGAGCTCGTCGCGCAGCCGGGCGATGCGGCCGGGATGCAGCACGCGGTGCGACTCCATGTCGGGAGCCTAGGTTCGTTCGGCGAGGGCGCGGAACAGGCGAGCAGCCGCATCGTGACCCGCTGCGCAGGCCTCGACGGCGTCGGCGCCCCGCATGACCGCGGCGAGGAACCCCGCCGCGAACGCGTCGCCCGCGCCGGTGGTGTCGGCGGCCGGGCCGTTCGGGGGCACCGGCACCTGCGTGCACCTGCCGTCGGGCGTGACGACCGTGGCCGGATCGGGACCAGCCTTCGCCACGGTCGTGCTGCCGGGGATCGGGTGCCGCACGAGATCGAGGAGCGCCGCCTCGTCGGCGTTCGCGAACACGTACGTCGGACCGAGGGTGCCGAGCAGGTCGCGGAAGCGACCGACGCCGTGCTCTTCGATGAGGGTCGTGGCCGACACGTCGATCGCCAGCTGCGCGCCCTGCGACGTGGCGGCGCGCATGGCCTCGATCACGAGCGGTGCCGCCGCCGTGTCGACCCCGAACCCGTACGCCGGCACGTGGACGATCGCGCTGCCGATGAGCCACGTCGGGTCGATCGGCTCGAGCTCGCCGGCGGTGGCGCGGTCGGAGAGCATCGTGCGCTCGCCCGTCGGGTCGACGAGCGCGACCACGGTGCCGGTGCGACCACCGCGCTGCACCCGAACGTCGACACCTGCGGTCTCGAGGGCCGCGACGAGCCGCTCGCCCGTCAGATCAGCCCCCACCCGGCCGACGAACCGAGCGGGCACCAGCGGCGCCGCGGCCGCCGCGGTGTTGGCGGCGCTGCCGCCGCGGCGGTGCTCGATCCAGGCCACCGAGTCGGTGCCGTAGCGGATGCCGTGGTGGCGCACGACGACGTCCTCCACGAGGTCTCCGATGGCGGTGAGGCAGCCGTCCAGCACGGCGTCACCATCGCACACCACCACGATCGGGTACCAGGTCGGCTCGTCGACGACCCGTCGGCGGTCACGGCTGCAGCGCACTCGCGACGATGGGGCACGATGGGCGGGTGACCGCTCCGCTCGACGGCATCCGCGTGCTCGACTTCACCCGTGTGCTGTCAGGCCCGCACTGCACCCGCATGCTCGCCGACCTCGGCGCCGACGTCATCAAGGTCGAGCCGCCCGCCGGCGACCTCACCCGGTTCGCGAACCCGCGGGTGAACAGCCTGTCGACCTACTTCGTGCAGCAGAACACCGGGAAGCGGAACATCAGCCTCGACCTCAACCGACCCGAGGCGGTCGAGCTGCTGCTGTCGCTCGCGGAGCGGTGCGACGTGCTGGTGGAGAACTTCCGGCCGGGCGTGATGGACCGCAACGGACTCGGCTACGAGGCGGTGGCCGCCCGCAACCCGAGCCTCGTGTACACGTCGATCACCGGCTACGGCACGACCGGCCCGTGGGTGCACCGGCGCGCGTATGCGCCGGTGGTGGGCGCCGAGACCGGCCTCACACGCTCGCAGGGCGACGCCCGCGGCGGCCACTACGTGAACGACCCCCACAGTCACGGCGACGTGTATACGTCGCTCGAGGCGTGCTCCGCCATCCTCGCCGCACTGGTGCAGCGCGGCCGCACGGGTCGGGGTCAGTGGATCGACGTGTCGATGGCCCAGTCGCTGCTCTACGTCAACGAGCACCTGCACGACGCGCTGTGGGACGGCGAGGTCGACCCGGGTTGGATCCGCAGCTACCAGCCGGGCGAGTACGCAGTGGTCACGGTCGCCAACGGCGAGACCGTCGTGGTGAGCGGCCATCCTGCCGAGCGCGGAACATTCGACCGCTTCGCCACGGCGATGGGCCGACCCGACCTGCTCGTCGACCCGCGCTTCGCCGACGTCGAGTCGCGCCTGGCCCACCTCGACGAGCTGCACGAGATCATCGCCGAGTACGCGGCCGGCGTGCCCGACGCGCACACCTTCGAGGAGCACTTCGCCGAGTTCGAGCTCGCGGTCGGCGTCCTGCGAACGGCGCGCGAGATCTGCGAGACGGACTGGGCGGCCGCGCGCGACGTGGTGGTGTCGGTCCCCGATCGAGGCGACGGCGTCGTGCGCGTGCCGAACGCCCCCTGGCGGTTCAGCGACGCGCCGGAGGTGGGGCTGCACGGCATCCCGAAGTACCGGGGCGAGGACAACCGCGCCGTGCTCTCGGAGCTGCTCGGCCTCGACGACGCCACCATCGACCGGCTCGACGCCGACGGAGTGCTGTCGAGTCGGGTGCCGCCCACGGCGCGCTGAGCGAGCCGCCGTGCCGATCACGTTCCCCGTCCGGCCGATGAAGGCGGTGCTCGGCT
>JALOLG010000074.1 GCA_025456105.1 Ilumatobacteraceae bacterium
GCATCACGCTCAACCTCCTGCCGCTGGTGTCGCGAGCGCTGCTCGCAGTGCAGGAGCGGTTCGGCCTGCTCGCCGACGTCGAGGTGCCCGAGCTCACGCGCGACGGCGATCCGGCCGAGCAGCAGGCCCAGCTCGAGGAGGCACTCGGACGCGACCTGCCAGATGACTTCGCGCAGCTCACGGTGTACGAAGGCGAGCAGGTCGCCCGAGCGAGCGAGTCGGTGCAGCAGGCGCAGCGGGTCTTCGCGTTCATCACGCGCGCACTGTGGGTGCTGGTGGGGCTGGGCGTCGTGCTCGCCGCCGTGACGCTCGTCCTCGCCCGCCGCCGGGTCCGAGCCGCGCTGACGATGATCCTCGGCGCAGGCGTCCTCATGCTCGTCACCCGCATCGTGGTGGGGATCGTCGCCGGCGACGTCACCTCCGAGGTGAGCGCACCGGCCGGCCGCACCACGGCCGACATCATCACCACCAGGCTGCTGCGGTCGTTGAGCCTCGTGACGTTCTCGTTCGTGGTGGCGGCCCTGCTCGTCGGCCTCGGCGCGTTCGTCACACGCCGCGTCCTCGCTCGACGTGCCTGAGCACCCGCGGCTCACCTGGGTCGGGCACTCCACCGTGATGGTGGAGATGGGTGGGCTGCGGTTCCTCACCGACCCGCTGCTCACGGATCGGGTCGCGCACCTCCGCCGTCGCCGGCGCGTCGACGTCGAGCCGGCGCGCCACGCCGACGTGGTGCTCGTGTCGCACGTGCACGCCGACCACCTCCACCTGCGCTCGCTCTCGCTGGTGGAGCGGCGCGCCACACTGGTGGTCCCACCCGGCGTCGCGGGGTTCGTCGCGCGGCGTGGCTTCGCCCGTGTCGTGGAGCTGGCGGTGGGCGCGTCGACCGAGATCGGCGACGTCCGCATCACCGCCGTCGCCGCCGTGCACGGCTGGTCGCGCGGTCCCCACTCGCGGCTGTCGGCGCAGCCCTGCGGCTACGTGCTCGACGACGGCACCACCAGCGTCTACTTCGCGGGCGACACCGACCTGTTCGACGACATGGCCGCCATCGGACCGGTCACCGTGGCGCTCGTGCCGATCTGGGGATGGGGATCCACGATCGGGCACGGCCACCTCGACCCGGCGCGCGCCGTCGAGGCCGGCCGGCTCCTGGAACCCGACCTGATCGTGCCCATCCACTGGGGCACGTTCAGCCCGGAGGACGGCCGACGCCGCCTGCCGCGCTGGCTCGACGAACCCGCCCACCGCTTCGCCGCGCTCGTCGACGAGACCGAGCTCGCCCGGCGGCTGCGGGTGCTGCAGCCCGGCGCGACCCTCGCGGTGGGCGACGCCTGAGGGCGCGACGCGGCGCAGTGACTACGGTCCGGTCCGGACAAGGAGGCAACGCCATGACACCCGAAGAAGCCGGACTCGTCTTCGTCACGCCCGAGGCCTATGCCGACGAGGAGCGCTTCCACGCCGCGTGCGCCGTGCTCCGACGCGAGGACCCGATCCACCTCGTCGAGCACCCCGACTTCGCGCCGTTCCACGTGATCACCAAGCACGCCGACGTGCACGAGATCGAGGTCCACCACCAGGAGTGGCACAACGCACCCAAGCCGGTGCTCGCCAACCTCGAGGCCGACCGCCGCCGCGAGGAGCAGGGCGACCTGCTCCGCACGCTCATCCACATGGACGAGCCCGACCACCGCACGTACCGCAACGTGACGGCCGACTGGTTCCTGCCCAAGAACCTGGCGCTGCTCGAGGGGCGCCTCGCCGAGCTCGCCCGCCTGTCGGTCGACCGCATGGCCGAGCTGGGTGGCGAGTGCGACTTCGCCCGCGACATCGCGATGCAGTACCCGCTGCAGGTGATCCTCGCCATCCTCGGCCTCCCGGAGTCGGACTACCCGCGCATGCTGCAGCTCACCCAGGAGCTGTTCGGTGCCGCCGACGAGGAGCTCGGTCGCGGTGCCTCGCTCGAAGATCTCGTGCAGGTCATCAACGACTTCTTCGTGTACTTCACGGCGCTCACCGAGGAGCGACGGGCCACTCCCACGAGTGACCTGGCCTCCACCATCGCCAACGCCCGGATCGGCGACGACCCGATGGGGATCATGGAGACGATCTCGTACTACGTGATCGTGGCCACCGCCGGCCACGACACCACCTCGTCCGCGCTGGCCGGCGGGATGCAGGCGCTGATCGAGCACCCCGACCAGCTGGCGCGCCTCCAGGCCGACCCGTCGCTGCTGGCCACCGCTGCCGACGAGATCATCCGCTGGGTCACACCGGTGAAGCACTTCATGCGGAGCTGCACCACGCCCTACGAGCTGCGCGGGCACCGGTTCGAGCCCGGTGACCAGGTGCTGATGTCGTACCCCTCGGCGAACCGCGACGAGGAGGTCTTCGACGATCCGTTCCGCTTCGACGTCGGCCGCTCGCCCAACAAGCACCTCGCGTTCGGGTTCGGCGTGCACTACTGCCTCGGGGCGATGCTCGCCCGCATGGAGATCAAGGCGGTGCTCACCGAGCTGCTCCCCCGGCTGCGCTCAATCGAGCTCGCCGGAGAGCCCGAGCTGATGAAGACGCTCTTCGTCGGTGGCCTGAAGCGGCTGCCCGTCCGCTACGAGCTCGCCTGAGCCATGAGCGCCGGCGAGCTCGCGATCATCGCCGGGGCGATCTGCGCCTACGCGCTCGTGTCCCGGCGGCTCGCCGGCAGCTGGCTGTCGGCACCGATGGTGTTCCTCGCCGTCGGCCTCCTGGTCGGGCCCGAGGTGCTCGGCCTCGTCGAGGTCGGCGCGGCGAACGGCGTGGTGAAGCTGCTCGCCGAAGCGACGCTGGCCTTCGTGCTGTTCACCGACGCCTCCGGGCTCGACACCCGGCGGCTGCGGCACCAGTCGGGCATGCCGATCCGCCTGCTCGTGATCGGGCTGCCGCTCACGATCGTCGCCGGGATGCTCGTGGCCGATGTGATGTTCGGCGCCCTGGTGCTCGGCGAGGCGCTGGCGCTCGCGGTGCTGCTGGCCCCCACCGACGCCGCGCTCGGGCAGGCCGTCGTCTCCGACGAGCGCCTGCCCATCGAGCTGCGACAGGGCCTCAACGTCGAGAGCGGCCTCAACGACGGCATCTGCGTGCCGCTGCTCTTCGCAGCGATCGCACTGGCCGAGGTGGAGGAGGCACCGACGTTCGAGGGCGAGGTGATCACCGACCTGCTCAGCGAGCTGGCCGTCGCTGTCGCCATCGGCTTCGCCGTGGCCGTCGCCGTGACGCTGCTGCGCAACCTCGCGCACCGGGCCGGGTGGATCGACGGGCACTGGGCTCGCATCATCCCGCTCACCGCGGCCGTGATGGCGTACACGATCACCACCGAAGCGGGCGGGAGCGGGTTCATCGCCTCCTTCGTCGCCGGCTTGGTGTACGGGATCCGGCTGCCCGATCCCGCCGACCGCTCCGTCGAGCTGGTGGAGGAGGTCGGCGACCTGCTGAGCGTGGCCACGTTCCTCATGTTCGCCATCGTGCTGGTCGGCCCCGTGCTGTCGGAGGTCGGCCTCGACACGGTCGTGTACGCGGTGCTGAGCCTCACGGTCATCCGCATGCTGCCGGTGGCGATCGCGCTGATCGGCACCGGCTCACGGCTGCCGACGGTGCTGTTCGCCGGCTGGTTCGGCCCACGCGGGCTGGCGAGCATCGTGTTCGTGCTCGTGGTCGTCGAGGAGTCGGGCATGGCGGCGATCCCCACCATCGTCGAGGTGGCCACCGTCACCGTCGTGCTCAGCGTGGTGGCCCACGGCGTGAGCGCCCCGTTCCTCGTGGAGCGCTACGCCGCGTGGACCACCACGCAAGGGGGCGATCAGCCGGCGAACGCGGCGTCGTAGATCGCCTGCAGCTCGGGTGTGGCCGGGCCCGACTGGCCGCAGTAGTTCACGACGCCGTCGAACGCAGACACCAGGTACGGCTGGCCGACCTCCCACGCCACGCCACCGATGAGGGCCTCCATGCCCTCGGGTGCGCTGAGCGTGACGACCTGGGCGTCGACGCCCCGGTACACCTCGTCGACCGTGAGCTGCACGACGCCGGCGTCGGCCGACGTGACCGTGCCGCGGAACGCCACCTCGTTGCCGGCCAGGATCGACGGCTCGAGTGCCATGCAGCTCGCCAGGGCGTCGTCGACGCCCGCGCTCAGCTCGAGCACCGTCGCCTTGCCGGGGACGGTGGTGGCGGGGCCGGCCACGTCGGTGCCGCCGTCGTCGCGGGTGAGGACCGCGGCGCCGACGGCGACCACGCCGACGATGGCGGCGGCCGCCGCAGCGGCCTGCCACCAGGGACGGCGGGGCCGGGCGGGGGTGTGGGGGGCGGGGGTGTCGATGACGGGGGTGCTCATGATGTCCTCCAGGAGTGCGCGAGCCCTCGGGCTCGTGACGGGTTCGGGATCGGCGCCACCGAGCGATGGGTCGAGGCCGCGGATGCGATCACGGAGCTCGTCGTCGTTCATCGTGGGCCTCCTTCCTGCTCGGGGGTGCGTGCACCGGTCTGATCGGTGCCTGCACCCTGGAGATGTCCGCCATCGTCGCGATCCTGTCGGTCGAGTCGCTCGGCCAGCTTCCGCTTCGCCCGGCTGAGCGCCACGCTCACGGCGTTCGGCGTGGTGTCGAGCACGACGGCGATCTCGCGCGGCTCGAGGCGCTCCCACGCCCAGAGGTGCACCACCTCACGTTCGGACTCACTCAGCTCGCCGATCGCGGCCATCAGGTCAGGCTCGCTGGTGTCGATCGCCGCCTGCGGATCGCTCGTCGCCGTGTCGTCGGGCATGCTCGCGGCGCGCTCCACGAGACGCAGACGACGCACCGCGCTGCGCCGGAGGTTGGCGAGGCTCCGGCGGGCGACGCCGTAGGTCCAGGGCAGCGGCTCGTCGGGCACGTCGTCGAGCCGCCGCCACACCACCAGCAACGTGTCGGCGAGCACGTCGGCCGCGTCGTCGGGGGTGGCACGGCGGGCCAGGTAGCGCTGGACCGGTTCGTACACCTCGGCCGCGACCGCCTCGAACCGGGCGCGGCGGTCGGCCTCGGTCGGGGTCGGGACGCTCCTCACGACCGCCTCCTGTCCGGCAGCGCGCCGATCCTGTCAGCCGATCCGCCCGGCGAGCGCGTCCCGCACAGCGTGGATCACGTCGAGGTGCTCGGCGGCGGTGCGCAGCCCCATCCCCATGGTGACGACGGCGAGCTGGGTGCCGCCGACCTCCTGCCAGCGCTCGGCCGTCTCGACGACCGTGGCGAGGTCCTTGGCCCGCGTGGTGATCAGCTCGAACCCGAAGCCGTCCTCGGTGCGGCCGGCCTCGGCAAGGTGCCGGCGCACCTGTGCGAGCCCCTCGATCGCGCCGCCGAGACCACCGGCGAAGGTGAACCCGTCGCCGAGCCGGCCGCCGCGACGGAACGCGGCCTCGCCGAACCCGCCCACCCAGATCGGGATCGACCGGCGAGGCCTCGGATTGATGCAGCCCCGCTCGATGCGGTCGAAGCGCCCCTCGAACGTGACGAGCGGCTCGGTCCAGAGGCGTCGCAGGAACGGGACCTGCTCGTCGAGCCGTGCCCCGCGCGTGGAGAAGTCCTGGCCGAGCGCGTCGTACTCGACGTAGTTCCACCCGACGCCGACACCGAGCCGCAGTCGGCCCTGCGAGAGCAGGTCGACGTCGGCGGCCTGCTGCGCGACCAGCACCGTCTGGCGCTGCGGCAGGATCACCACACTGGTGGCGAGCTCGATCCGGCTGGTGATCCCCGCCAGGTACCCGAACGCCACGAACGGGTCGTGGAACGGGTCGGCCTCGGTGTACGGGCCCCAGAGCGGCGGCTCGCGGTCGGTGTGCTCGGCACCGACGACGTGGTCGTAGATGAGCAGCGTGTCGTAGCCGGCGGCCTCCACCGCCAGCCCGATGTCGTGGAGAGCCTGCGGATCGCCGCCCAGCTCGGTCTGCGGGTACACGATGCCGACCTTCATGGCACTCATCGCCGCATCCTGCCACCCTCCCGGATGTTTGGGCTGCAGCTGCTACCACATGTGGTGGCAGCTGCAGCCCAGACTGCCCGGTCAGCCGACGGGGTCGGGTTCGAGCGGCGTGTGGACAACGATGACGTAGCCGTTCGGATCGGTGACCGTGAACTCGTGATGGTGCGCCTGGGGGTTCCAGGCCGGCTCGCTCAGCACCGGCGCTCCCGCAGCCCGGGCAGCGCGCCACCGCTCATCGAGTGCGTCACCGTCGGCCACCTCGAACCACAGCGACACCCCGTTGCCGATCGGCACGTCGGGCGAGCCGAGGAACCCGTGCTCGTGGGCATCCCAGCGGTGCAGCTGCAGCAGCATCGGCGTGGCGAACGGCTCGCCGCCGAACAGCATCTCGTACTCGTCGCCACCGTGACCGGCGACGAGCCCGACGACCTGCTCGTACCACGCACGCGTGCCCGCGACGTCGGACACCTGCAACATCGGTGCGAGCCTCACCCGTCGATCGTACGCCGCCGCGGGTCAGGCCCTGTTCAGCGCTTCCGCGCCCCGGTCACCCGGCATCGCCCGGGCCAGGGACGGCGCGGACCGAGCGGGCGTCGAGCGGTTCGCCGCACACGTCGCAGGTGAGCCGGGCGGTGGTGACGTGCCCGTGGTCCCGGTGCTCGAGCAGCAACGGCTCGTTGCCGGAGCCGAGGATCCACTCGTCACCCCATTGGCGGAGCGTCGTCATGACGGGCCACAGCGCGCGCCCCTTCTCGGTGAGGAGGTAGTCGTAGCGGGCGCGACCGGTGTCGTAGGGCCGTCGTTCGAGGATGCCGGCGTCGACGAGCTTGTCGAGCCGGGTCGCGAGGACGTTGCGGGAGATGCCGAGTCGCTCCACGAAGTCGTCGAAGCGACGGATCCCGAGGAAGCAGTCGCGCAGGATCAGCAGGGTCCACCACTCGCCGACGACCTCGAGCGCTTGCGC
>JALOLG010000449.1 GCA_025456105.1 Ilumatobacteraceae bacterium
ATGAGGTGCTCCTTGCTGTCGACGAAGGGCCCGTCGGTGACGAGCCGCTCGCCGCCGCGAACCCTCACGGTGGTGGCCACGTCGTTGCCCTGGAGCCCGTGACCCGAGACGAGCACGCCCGCTTCGGCGAGAGCGCGGGTGTAGACGAACCAGTCGTCGAACACGCCGTCGTCGGCTGGGGTGTCGTCGGCCCACGCCTCCGGGGCGGCACCGAGGATGAGCATGTACTGCATGAGTGGTCCTCCTGATCGGTTCGGCCGCCACCCTCGTGGCGGTCCGACCCCAACGACGCGCCACCCACCCGGAGGAGGACATCGCGTCGCAGGATTCTCCCGCGCCCGGATGACGCCGTGCTCAGACGAGGACGCGGAGCGAGACTGCGACGAGGTCGCCGACACGCAGTCCCTCGGCCGTCCGGACGGGGCGCTTCACCGGGAGCAGGTAGGTGCGTCGCTTCGAGTCGGGGAACAGCGACGTGCGCCAGGTGGTGCTGCCGACGGTGACCTCGACCCGCACCGAGCCGAACCCGCCGGCCCGGTGGCCGAACCGCTCGTCGATGTCGTCGGCCACGTCGTCGGGCAGGCTCACGAAGTGCCAGGCCGCCTGGCCGTCCCACTCCCACAGCTCGGCCCGGAACTCGAACGACCGCTCCTCCACGACGGGCGACGCTACGCGACGTTCCGCTCTCGGCCCGCCGGTGCACCCCTGTGCGCCATGGACGACACGATGCTCGACACCCACACCGCCTCGACCACCGTCATGATCCGGCCGTGGATCGACCCGCTCGTCGACCGCCACGGCCACGACCCGCGATCGGCGTACGTCGAGCACTTCTGGCTCGGTGTGATCGGCCCCACCGCCACGTGGGTGCTGCGACGCCTGGCCGCCGGCTTCGACGAGCACCCGGACGGCTACACGATCGACCTCGCGCACCTCGCGGTGTCGATGGGTCTCAGCTACCGCCAGGGCGACCAGGGGCCGTTCGGGCGTGCGCTCCACCGCTGCGTGATGTTCGGCCTGGCCCAGCCCCGATCAGACGGGTACTCGGTGCGCCGCCGCGTGCCCGACGTGACGCAGCGCCACCTCAAGCGGCTGCCGGACGACGTGCAGGCGTCGCACGCCGACTGGTCGGCCCGCATCACGCGCCTCACGGCAGCCGACATCGAGCGCCGGCTGGTGGAAGCCGGCGTCCCGCCGCACGCCGCGGCGCTGGCGTCCGAGGCCGCAGCCCTCGCGGCGTAGCGTCTCAGCGCGCCGGCGCCGTGACGAGATCGATGAGCAGGCGCGTGCCGAAGCCCGTGGCGCCCTTGCTGAGCCAGCCCTCGTCGGCGTCGACCTTCATCGGACCGGCGATGTCGAGGTGCGCCCAGGGCACGTCGCCGACGAACTCCGACAGGAAGATCGAGGCGGTGATGGTGCCGCCGTACGGGCCACCGATGTTCTTCATGTCGGCGCTGTTCGAGTCGAGCAGCTTGCGGTAGCGCTTGGTGTCGAGCGGGAGCTGCCACACGGGCTCGTCGACCCGCTCGGCCGCACCCGCGACGGTGTCGATCCACGACTGGTCGGTGCCCAGCAGTGCTGCGATCCGCTCGCCGAGCGCCGACAGCGCTGCCCCGGTGAGGGTGGCGATGTCGACGATCGCATCGGGCTCGTCCTCGACGGCGAGCGAGAGGGCGTCGGCCAGGATGAGTCGGCCCTCGGCGTCGGTGTTGAGCACCTCGACCGTCTTGCCGTTGCGCATGGTGAGCACGTCGCCGAGCTTCATCGCCGAACCCGAGGGCATGTTGTCGGTGCACGCGAGGTAGGCGGTCACCTTGGTGCGGCCCTTGAGCGCCTTGAGCGTGCTCATGGTGGCGAGCACGGCGGCGGCACCCGACATGTCCATCTTCATCACCTGGTGGAACCCGTCGCTCGGCTTCAGGCTGAGCCCGCCCGAGTCGTACATGACGCCCTTGCCCACGAGCACCACGTGCTTCGACGCGCCCCGCGGCGAGTACGTGAGCTTCACCAGCCGCGGCGGCTCGACGCTCCCCCGGTTGACCCCCAGGAGACCGCCGCAGCGCATCGCGGCGAGGTCGTGCTCGTCGAACACCTCGACGGCGAGGCCGGTCTCCGCACCGATCGTCACCGCCATGTCGGCGATGCGCCGTGCGGTGAGGTGCGCGGGCGGCGTGTTGGCGAGGTCGCGGGCGACCGCTCGGCGCCCGCCGCCACGCCGTTGCGCCGCTCGGCCGACGCGAGCAGCGTGACCGAGCGCTCGGCCGGCGTGCCGTTGGACGCGGTCTTGAGACCGCCGTACTTGTACGCGGCGAGCAGCACGCCCTCGGTGACGGCCTGCCCCGCGGCCTGAGCGCTCACCCCGTCGAGGTCGGTGAGGTTCGTCGCCAGGCGAGCCCGCGAACCGGCGGCCCGCACGAACGCAGCAGCGGCATCGCGCAGCACGGCCGGGGTGAGCGATGCCGGATCGCCGACGCCGACGGCCACGATCGTCGGGCCCTCGGAGCGATGCACGACGAGCGTCTGCGACGCGGCCCCGGTGAAGCCCGCTGCCGTGAGCGCCGCCCGGTTCATGCCGAGCTGGCGAGGCACCGCACCCGTGGTGGCGACGGCGAGGCCGGTCTCCGCACCGATCGTCACCGCCATGTCGGCGATGCGCCGTGCGGTGAGGTGCGCGGGCGGCGTGTTGGCGAGGTCGCGGGCGA
>JALOLG010000075.1 GCA_025456105.1 Ilumatobacteraceae bacterium
CTGTTCAGGATCAGCAGGTCCTGGCCGTCGACGGTGACCTCGGTACCGCCGTACTTCGAGTAGAGCACCGTGTCGCCGACCTTGACGTCGAGCGCGAAGTGCTTGCCCTCGTCGTCGCTCCAGCGGCCCGGGCCGACAGCGAGCACCTTGCCCTGCTGCGGCTTCTCCTTGGCGGTGTCGGGGATCACGAGACCGGACGCCGTGCGCTCCTCGGCCTCGTTGGGCTTGACGACGATGCGGTCATCCAGCGGCTTCAGGTTCATCGCTCCATGCCTCCAATGGCGTGTCACGTGGGTTGGACGTGGGGGTTAGCACTCGATCGGTGCGAGTGCCAAGGGTAGACGACGGCCCACCGCGTTAGCAACCGGAGGTGGCGAGTGCTAACGCCACCGGCGAGCGACGGCGAGCGACGGCCAGCGACGATCAGCGACGGTGACCGACGTGGACGCCGTGCGCTGCGAGCAGCTCGGCCAGGGTGGTGAGCGGGAGCCCGACCACGTTGCTCACGCTGCCCACCACACGGGTCACGAACGCCGCGCCCACGCCCTGCACCGCATACGCGCCCGCCTTGTCGAGCGGCTCGCCGGTCGCCACGTACCAGTCGATCGCCGCGCGGGTGAGCGGCGCCATGCTGACGAAGCTCGTGACGACGGCGGTCGAGGTGTGCGACGACGACACGACCGCGACCCCGGTGTGGACGCGATGCGTGCGCGCCGACAGGCGGGCCAGCATCACGCCGGCATCGGCCGCGTCGACCGGCTTGGCCAGGATGTGGCCGTCGAGATCGACGGTCGTGTCGGCGCCGACCACCACCGTGCCCGGTCGCCGCGCCGCCACGACCTCGGCCTTGGCCGCGGCGAGCCGCTGCACGTAGTCGGTGGGGCGCTCCCCCGGCTGCTCCGTCTCGTCGACATCGGCCGGATCGACGACGAGCTCGACGTCGGCCGCGTCGCAGAGCGCGCCGAGCAGCTCGAGCCGCCGGGGCGACCCCGACGCCAGCACCATCAGCGGTCGCTCACCCACCGGAGAGCGCCATCACGTGGTCGTCGTCGGGGATCGTGAGATCGTCGAGGTGGTCGAGGTAGCCGTCGGGCAGCGCCACCCGGATCGGGCCGTTGGTGTGGCCCCGCCGGATCCGCTCGCCGCCGGGCACGAGGCGCAGTGCCGGGTCGAGCGTGCCGAGCAGGTCGTCGAGCTCGCTGCGCGTCGACACGCTCGCCAGCCGCCGCCGGACCTCAGGACCCACCGGGTAGCCGGTGACGTACCAGATCGTGTGCTTGCGGAAGTCGCGCATCGCGAGTGACTCGCCCAGGTGCTCCACCAGCAGGTCGGCGTGACGGCCCATCACCTCGCGCACCTCGCCCAGCGAGCGCCCGGCCGGCGGTGGTCCGCCCCCCAGCACCGTGACGAGATCGGCGAAGAGCCACGGCCGGCCGAGGCAGCCGCGGCCGATGACCACGCCGTCGCAGCCGGTCGCCTCCATCATCCGCACGGCGTCGGTGGCCTCCCAGACGTCGCCGTTGCCGAGGACGGGCAGGGTGCTCACGGCCTGCTTCAGCTCGGCGATGGCGTCCCAGCGGGCGTCACCCGAGTAGTGCTGCTCGGCCGTGCGGGCGTGGAGCGCGATCCACGCGACGCCCTCCTCGGCGCAGATCTCACCGGTGCGCAGGTGGGTGAGGAGCGAGTCGAACAGCCCCATCCGGAACTTGGCGGTGACCGGCACGCCGAACGGCTGCGCCGCTCGGACGGCGCTGCGCACGATCGCGCGCAGCAGGTTCGGCTTCGCCGGCACGGCCGCACCACCACCGCGGCGCGTGACCTTGGCGGCGGGGCACCCGAAGTTGAGATCGACGTGGTCGACGAGCCCCTCCTCGCAGAGCTGCGCCACCGCCCGCCCGAGCAGCGCCGGATCGCTGCCGTACACCTGCAGGCTGCGCGGGTGCTCGTCGGGCCCGAACGTCATCATCCGCTCGGTCTTCGCGTTGCGGTGCACCACGGCCGCGGCCATCACCATCTCGTTCACGTACACCAGACCCGGCGCCTCCCGGCGGCACAGCGCCCGGAACGCGGCGTTGGTGACGCCCGCCATGGGCGCCAGCACGACCGGCGCGACGGGCGTGAACCCACCGATGCGCAACGGGACCCGGTCGACCACGCCGCCAACGCTACGCACCATCGCCGCGCGTCGCCCCCTGGTCAAGATGCCAGCAGCGGGAGCCGGAGGTTGGGCAGCGCGCCGACGTCGAGCGGCGTCGCGCCGTCGGAGCGGAGGCGGTACCAGCCGCACGAGGCGATCATCGCCGCGTTGTCGGTGCACATCGCCCGGCTGGGCAGGAAGCCCCGGATGCCGTCTTCGGCGCACGCGCCGAGCAGCTCCTCGCGGAGCAGCGAGTTCGCGGCCACGCCACCGCCGAGCGCGATGCCGGTGGCACCGATCTCGCGGGCGGCCCGCCGGGCCTTGGTGACGAGCACGTCGACCACGGCGGCCTGGAACGACGCCGCCACGTCGGCCGACGACACGTCGGGGTGGGCGCGCACGTAGTTGACGACTGCCGTCTTGAGCCCGCTGAAGCTGAAGTCGAGCCCCTCGGGGACGGCGCGCGGGAACCGGATCGCCTCCGGGTCGCCGTGCAGGGCGACGGCGTCGATCGCCGGACCACCCGGGTAGCCCAGACCGAGGAACCTCGCGACCTTGTCGAACGCCTCGCCGGCCGCGTCGTCGATCGTCTGGCCGAGCAACCGGTACGCCCCGTGGTCGCGCATCTCGACGAGCATCGTGTGGCCACCGGACACGAGCAGCACCACGAGGGGCAGCTCCAGCGACGGGTCCTCGAGCAGGGCGGAGTACAGGTGCGCCTCGAGGTGGTTGACCCCCACGAACGGGACGTCCCACGCGAGCGAGTAGGCCTTCGCGCCCGACACCCCCACGAGCAGCGCGCCGATGAGCCCGGGGCCGATCGTGCAGGCGATCGCATCGATCCGCGACTCGTCGACGCCGGCTTCCACGATCGCTCGCGCCACCACCGGGTTCAGCATCTCGAGGTGCGCCCGGCTCGCGATCTCGGGCACCACGCCGCCGAACTCGGCGTGCAGGTCGATCTGGCTCGACACCACGCTCGACACGATGTCGGTGCCGCCCATCACGATCGCCGCGGCGGTCTCGTCGCAGCTCGTCTCGATGCCCAACACGACCGTGTCGGGGCCGACGGTCAGCTCGCGCACAGCGCCTCCAAGCGTGCCGCGTACTCGGGCGTGTGGATGTCGTGGCACCACATGACGAGCGCGTCCTCCCCCTGCTCGTAGTAGCCCTTGCGCACGCCGGCGGGCACGAAGCCGAAGCGGCGGTAGAGCTCCTGGGCGCCCGTGCTCCCCATGCGCACCTCGAGCGTCCACCCCACGCAGCCGCGCTCGATGATCCGCTGCGCGAGCTCCACCAGCAACCGGGTGGCCACGCCCGACCGCCGGTGCGCCGGGTCGACCGCGACGTTGGTGAGGTGGGCGTGGGCGCCGTCGGGGTCGGGGACGATCCACACCCCGGCGTACCCGAGGACGGCACGCCCGCGACGGGCCACGAGGTACAGGCGGCTGCCGTCGCGCACCTGCTGGAGCTCGCTCTCGAACACGCCGCGGCTCCACGGCTTCGGGTACGCCGCGCGCTCGATCGGCATCATCGCCGACAGGTGGCGCCGGCGCATGGGCTCCACGACGACGGGCCCGTCCGCCGACGACGGCAGCAGCCGGTCGAGCACGCTCACGGCCGCTCCCGTCGGGTGACCCAGCTGATCTGGGCGTCGGGCGGTCGCAGGTAGATCGGCTCGATCTCGCGTGGGTTGACCCAGTCCTCCCGCAGCGCCTGCGCGTGGGCGAGCTGCACGAGCGGCACCGCCGAGGGCCGAGCACCGTCGATCGACTCGCACCGGTAGCCCTGCTGGATCTCCTCGAGGTACCGGTCGGCACCGTCGCCCACGAGCAGCACCTCCTCGCTGCGCGCGAGCAGGTCGGCGACGAGGTCGTCGACGCTGCCGACCGTCGGCTCGACCACCCGCTGGACCCCACCGGGCACCTGCCGGTACATCGCCCAGAACACCTCGCCCTTGCGGGCGTCGATCACCGGCACCACCACACGGTCGGCGTGGCGACACGGGAACGCGAGCAGGTCGAGCGAGCTGCGCCCGATCATCGGGATCCGCAGTGCCTGGGCGAGCGAGGTCGCCGTGGCGAGGCCCACCCGCATCCCGGTGAACAGCCCCGGCCCGACGTCGACCGCCACCACGGCCAGCTCGTCGAGGCGCACCTCGGCCTGACGGCACACGAACTCGATGGCCGGCGCGAGGGTCTCGGCGTGGCGCCGACCACGCGCCACCTCGAACGACGCCACGACGGCTCCCCCGGCCGACAGCGCCACGCCGACCTGGTCGGTGGCGGTCTCGATGCCCAGGATCAGCATCGCCACGCCGCCGTCGCCGCCTCGAGGCGCGCCCAGCGCGCCGCCCACGCCGGCCCCTCGCCGTGGAGCTCGATGATCCGCGCCGGCTCGACCGTCGGATCGGTCGGCGGCGGCTCGGCCTCGATCACGACGGCGAGATGGCCGCCGGCCATGCCACCGAGCACCTCACCCCACTCCACCAGCACGATCCCGTCCCCTTCGGCGAGCTCGGCGAGCGCCAGATCGGCGATCTCGCCGGTGCGCTCGAGCCGGTACAGGTCGACGTGGTGCAGTGTCAGGTCGCCGGCGTCGTAGCTGTGCACGAGCGTGAAGGTGGGCGAGGTGATCGGCTCGGTGACGCCCAGCGCGGCCCCGAAGCCCTGCGCGAACGCCGTCTTGCCGGCCCCCAGATCGCCGACGAGCGCGATCACGTCACCCGGGCGCGCCAGGCGGGCCACCGCGGCGGCGATGGCGTGGGTGTCGTCGATCGACTCGGCGCGCAGCACGATCATGGTCGGGGGACGATGCTACGTGGCCCAGCGCCGCGGCACCCGGGGCGAGATGCCGCACGTGATCTCGTACGGGATCGTGCCGAGCCGGTCGGCCCACTCGACCGCCGTGATCTCGGCACCGCCCTGCCGTCCGATGAGCACGGCCTCGTCGCCCACCGACACCGGCAGCTCGCCGACGTCGACCATCAGCTGGTCCATCGTGACGACGCCGACGATCGGGCACCGGTGGCCGGCCACGAGCACCGCACCACCGGCGAGGCCGAGGCCACGGCGGACGCCGTCGGCGTAGCCGATCGGCAGCGTGGCCACGGTGGTGTCGCGCTCGAAGGTGTGGCGCAGGCCGTACGAGATGGCGGTGCCGGCGGCGACCCGCTTCAGCATCGACACCCGGGCCCGCAGCGAGAGGACGGGCCGCAGATCGGCGGTGAGGTGGTCGACCTCGTGCCCGGGCGACATCCCGTAGAGGGCGATGCCGGCCCGCACCATCGATCGGCGGGCGCCCACGTGGGCGAGGCCACCCGCGGAGTTCGCGGCGTGCACGACGGCCACGTCGGGCACCGACGAGAGCACCGCGTCGAGCCGGTGGAGCTGCACGTCGGTGAACCCGTGCTCGGGTTCGTCGGCGACCGCGAGGTGGGTCATCACGCCCTCCAGCCGGAGCACGCCACTCGATCGGATCCGCTCGACGAGACCAGGCGCGTCGGCCGGTGCCGCGCCGACGCGCTGCATGCCGGTGTCGACCTTGAGGTGCACCCCCACCGTGTGGCCGGGTCGGTCGGCCACCGCGGCAGCGAGCGCATCGATCGTCTCGGCTCGGTACACCGTCGGCACGAGCCCGAGCTCGACCACCTCGGCCAGCTCGTCGGGTGGCTGCTCGCTCAGCAGCAGCACCGGCGCGTCGATCCCGGCCGCCCGCAGCTCGCGGCCCTCCTGGGTGAGCGCCACGCACAGGCCGGCTGCACCGGCGTCGAGGGCGGCACGCGCGACGGGCACGGCACCGTGGCCGTAGGCGTCGGCCTTCACCACCGCCCACAGCTCGGCGGGTGCGACGGCTCGGCGGAGCACGCCGACGTTGTGCGCCACTGCGGCGAGGTCGACGTCGGCCCACGCCCAGCGGGTCACGGTGCGCAGCTCACGTGGCCACCACACGGCACTCGAGGCGCCGGTCGTCGCCCACCTCGTAGCAGTGGAGGTTGCCGGCACCGATCGGGTAGAGCGCCGGCACGTCGGCCACCAGACCCGTGACGTCGGGATCGGGACACGGCGCGTCGCCCGGCACGCCCGGTGCCGTGCCCAGCGGGCAGGGTCGGCCGTGCAGGTGCGCCTGGAGCCGCGAGAGGTAGTCGGCCACCCCCCAGGCGGCGACCGCTCGGTAGTGCACGCCGTCGCTCGTGAACCAGTCCGGTCGGCCGGCCGTGTAGCCGGCCCAATCCGCGACGACGACGTCGGGGAAGCGACCGGATGCGACGAGCTCGGCGAGCGCCTGGTTGGTGCGTGCGAACTCGACCTGGTTCCCGGTGGCCCCCGGTGCGATGTAGGTCACCTCGGTGCGCAGCGTGAACCACACCACGCGCTGCACGCCCTGCGCCCGGGCGAGCCGGACGATCGGCTCGAACGCGGCCACGAAGCCGGCCGCGGTGTCGTTGTAGCCGGTGGCGATGACGACCGTGTGGAAGTGCGGGCCTGCCGCCCGGAGCGCCTCGTAGGCGGTGAGGGGCGTGCGGCCCTCCCGGCCGCGGCACGACGGTGCGAGCAGCCGCCGGCACGACTCGAGGTCGATGTGGAACTCGTCGCCGAGCAGCGCGCTCGAGGCGCCCGGCACCCACCGCAGGGCGGAGATGGCCGAGTCGCCGATCACCAGCACACGGGTGGGTGGCGACACCCGCTCGGCGGGGGTCGCCGCGACGCCCGGACCGTCGATCTCGGGTTGGTCCGCCACCACCGCACCCGCCACGCCCAGGCCC
>JALOLG010000076.1 GCA_025456105.1 Ilumatobacteraceae bacterium
TCGAGCTTGGCCAGGACCCGGCGCAGCTGCGGCGGGTTGTTGACCTCCCAGTCGTTCTGGGGAGCGAGGCGGATGCGGGCGCCGTTGGCGCCGCCGCGCATGTCGGAGCCGCGGAACGTGCGGGCGCTGTCCCAGGCCGTCGCGACCATGTCGCTGATCGACAGGCCGCTGGCGGTGATCGCGGCCTTGACGGCGGCGACGTCGTAGTCGCTGGTGCCGGCGGGGATCGGGTCCTGCCAGATGAGGTCCTCCTCGGGGACCTCCGGGCCGATGTAGCGCGACTTCGGGCCCATGTCGCGGTGCGTCAGCTTGAACCACGCACGGGCGAACACCTCGGAGAAGTACTCCGGATCCTTGTGGAACCGCTCGGAGATCTCTCGGTAGATCGGGTCCTTGATCATCGCCATGTCGGCGTCGGTCATCATGATCCGGGTCGTGCCCTCGCCACCTTCGACGTCGCCGGGGGTGTCCTCGGCGGCGAGTCCGATCGGCTCCCACTGCCAGGCGCCGGCGGGGCTCTGCTTCAGCTCCCACTCGTACTTGAAGAGCAGGTCGAAGTAGCCGTTGTCCCAGCGGGTCGGGTTCGCGGTCCACGCCCCCTCGAGGCCCGAGGTGACGGTGTCGCGGCCGATGCCGCGGCTGGTGTGGTTGTTCCAGCCGAAGCCCTGCTCGTGGATCTCGGCGCCCTCGGGCTCACGTCCGAGGTTCGCCTCGAGGCCGTTGCCGTGGGCCTTGCCGACGGTGTGGCCGCCGGCCGTGAGCGCGACGGTCTCCTCGTCGTTCATCGCCATCCGGGCGAACGTGACGCGCACGTCGTGGGCGGTCTTGAGCGGGTCGGGCTGGCCGTTGACGCCCTGCGGGTTGACGTAGATGAGACCCATCACCACGGCGCCGAGCGGGTTGGCGAGCGAGTCGCGGTCGTCGGCGTCGGCGTAGCGGTTGTCGACCAGCCACTCCTTCTCCGAGCCCCAGTAGATGTCCTTCTCCGGGTGCCAGATGTCGGGTCGACCGAGGCTGAAGCCGAACGTCTTCAGGCCCATCGACTCGTAGGCCACGTTGCCGGCGAGCACCATCAGGTCGGCCCAGCTGAGGCGGTTGCCGTACTTCTTCTTGATGGGCCACAGGAGGCGGCGGGCCTTGTCGAGGTTGGCGTTGTCGGGCCACGAGTTGAGCGGGGCGAAGCGCTGGTTGCCGGTGCCGGCGCCGCCGCGGCCGTCGGCGATCCGGTAGGTGCCGGCGACGTGCCAGGCCATGCGGATCATGAGGCCGCCGTAGTGGCCCCAGTCGGCGGGCCACCAGTCCTGGCTGTCGGTCATGAGGGCCTCGAGGTCGCGCTTGACGGCCGCGAGGTCGAGCTCCTTGCACGCCTCGCGGTAGTCGAAGTCGGGATCCATCGGATCGGTCTTCGTGTCGTGCTGGTGGAGGATGTCGAGGTTCAAGGTGGCGGGCCACCACTCGGTCGGCGACATGTCCTCGCGGACGTTCGCGCCGTGGACGACGGGGCAGACGGCGGTGCTGTCGGTGCTCATGGCTCTCCTCGTTGCTGGTCGGTGGGCGGGCAGTCGGGGCAGGTGCCCCAGAAGATGACCTCGGCCTCGTCGATCGTGAAGCCGTGGTCGTCGCTGGCGGTCAGGCAGGGCCGCATGCCGACCACGCAGTCCACGTCCTCGACGCGCCCGCAGGCACGGCAGATGAGGTGGTGGTGGTTGTCACCGGTGCGGCTCTCGTACCGCGCCGGCGAGCCCATCGGCTGGATCCGGCGCAGCAGCCCGAGGTCGGTGAGGGTGTTCAGGGTGTCGTAGACGGATTGACGGGACACGGCCCCGATCTCGTCGCGCACGGAGCGGATGACGGTGTCGGCGGCCGCGTGTGGCTGGGCATCGATGGCGCGCAGCACGGCGAGGCGCTGGGCGGTGACGTAGATGCCCTGCGCTCGGAGGGCGGTGGCGGGATCCGAGAGCACGACGTCGAGATTAGCAGTTCCCGGACTCGATGTACATCTGGACTGAGTAGGGATTTCTTGGTCGGACGTGCCGGGTACCGTGCGCACCGAGGAGGACGGTGGGATGGCAGGTGGCTTGTTCGGTCTGCTCGACGACGTCGCGGCGCTCGCGAAGCTGGCGGCGGCGTCGATCGACGACGTGGGCGCGGCTGCCGGTCGGGCGAGCGTGAAGGCCGCCGGTGTGGTGGTCGACGACACGGCCGTGACCCCCGCCTACGTGCACGGCATCGCTGCCGAGCGCGAGCTGCCGATCATCCGGCGCATCGCCACCGGCTCGCTGCGGAACAAGGTGCTGTTCATCCTCCCGGCGGCGCTCGTGCTCAGCGAGCTCGTGCCGACCTTGGTCGAGATCATCCTGATGTGCGGCGGCTGCTTCCTCGCGTACGAGGGTGCCCACAAGCTGCACGCACGCATCCGGCCCCATGGCGACGGTCACGCAGCGGCCGCGGTGCACGAACCGGCCGACGAGCCCGAGCTGATCCGCGGCGCCGTGCGCACCGACTTCATCCTGTCGGCCGAGATCATGGTGATCGCCCTGAAGGAGGTGCTCGACGAGGGCTTCGTGAGCCGAGCCGTGATCCTGCTGATCGTGGCGTTCGCGATCACCGCCGTGGTGTACGGCGTCGTGGCGCTGATCGTGAAGATGGACGACATCGGCCTGCGGCTCGCCGAGTCCGACCGTGCGGGCTCGCAGCGGGTGGGACGGGCGCTCGTGACGGGCATGCCGAAGCTGCTGGCCGTGCTGTCGGTGGTGGGCACCGCGGCGATGCTGTGGGTGGGTGGCCACATCCTCCTGGTCGGGTTCGACGAGCTCGGGTGGCACGGTCCGTACGACGTCGTGCACCACGTCGAGGAGTGGGCGCACGATGTGCCGGTGATCGGCGGCGTGCTGGGTTGGCTGCTCGCCACCGCGATCGCGGCGGCGGTGGGGTTGGCGGTCGGACTCGTCATCCTCGCCGTGGTGTCCCGCCTCCCTCGCCGGGGTGCGGCCCGCCACGCCGACGCGCACTGATCCGAGCGAGGCGATCAGTCGGCGCCCGGTGTCGGCAGGCCGAGCACGCCGGGCAGCCACGCCTCGAGCCGCTCGAGGATCGTCTGGTCGCTGCGCCCGAGCAGGTGGCCGTCGCCCGGGAGCACGACCACCTCGCCCGAGCCGGCGATCATCTGCACGATCTGGCTCGACTCCGGCGGGAGGAGCTCGTCGCGGTCGCCGTGGAACAGCAGGAGCGGACGGCCGGCGAGCGCGCCGGCGACCTCGCACCCCGCGGACTGGGTGGCGAACGTGACGACCCCCGCGACCTCCTCGGTCATCACCACGGCGACGCGGACGGCGACGGCGCCGCCGAAGCTGTGGCCCATGACGACGACACGCTCGGCGCCGGCGTCGACCGCCATCTCCACGGCACAGGCCACGTCGTGGGCGCACCGATCGAGGTCGTTCGGGACGCGGTACCCCACGCGCGACGTGAGCACTCCGTGCTCGGCCCAGTCGTCGGCGAGCCGGTGGTAGAGCCCGTGCCCCGGTCCGAGGACGCCGCCGAGCGCGCCACCGCACGCGACGATCGCCGCCCGCACCGCACCACTCGGCCGCGTGGTGAAGACCGACAGCAGACCCTGTGGCGTGTAGATCTCGGTGTGCTCGAGGCGCGGCGCGAGCTCGACCGAGCTGCGTGCGAGCACCTGCAGCGAGCCCAGCGGACTCGGCACCTCGCTGCGATGGGCTGCTGCCACGGTCGGCTCAGAGCCCCTCGAGGAACCGGTCGAGCGCTGCGTTCACCTCGGCCGGCGCCTCCTGCTGGACCCAGTGTCCGGCGCCGGGCACGATCGTCGTGCCGCGGAAGTCGGTGCAGGCGGCCCCCGCATCGGCGAACAGGTCGGCGCCGGGCACCATCGAGCGGACGAGGTCGTGCTCGCCGCCGATGAAGCACGCGGGCCGGTCGACGGTGGCGCCGAGGATGTCGGCGCACGCCGCAGGGTCGAGTGCCACCGCCCGGTAGCGGTTGAACGCCCCTCGGAAGCCGCTGCGCTCGAAGGTGCGGACGTAGAGGTCGAGGTCGTCGTCGGTCATGAAGCCGAGCGGTCCGGGCGGCGGGTCGGGCAGCAGCGACAGGAGCGACGCACCTCGGGGGCCGTCGGCGAGCAGCCCGACCGTCGCCGCGCCGGAGCCGGCGTGGTACACCCTCCGGAGGGCCGTCCGCACGTCGGCCTCGAACTCGGCCTCGACGACCCCGGGCTCCTGGAAGCTGATCATGTAGAAGAACCGGTCGGCGTAGAGCTGGTCGAAGACGTCGAGCATCGAGAACGCTGCCGGCGGCGTGTGCGGCACGCTGAGCCCGGCGACGGCTCGGACCAGGTCGGGGTGCCGGATCGCCGTGTGCCACGCGATGGGCGCGCCCCAGTCGTGGCCGAACAGGACGACGTCGCCGCCGAGCGCCCGTGCGACCGCAGCGACGTCACCCGCCAGCTCGGTGAGCGTGTACCGCTCCACCTCGGCCGGGGCGGTGCTGCCGCCGTAGCCGCGCACGTCGAGGGCGGCCACGGTGAAGCCGCGACTCGTGAAGTGCGCGACCTGGTGGCGCCACGAGTGGGGGAGCTCCGGCCAGCCGTGGACGCAGAGGATCGGCGGGCCGTCACCCGACACCTCGACGCGCAGCGTGATGTCGCCGTGCTCGACGTGGAGCTCGCGGTCGGGACCGCTCACGACGTCGCTCCGATCTCGGCGGGCTCCTGGAGCAGCCGGTCGAGGTTCTCGAGCGCCGGCTGGAGGTGGCCGGCGTAGCGCATCAGCTCGGAGGTGACCTCGTCGTCGACACCCAGGAGCTGGGGGATGAGCTTGGCGACCGGGTCGAGGCGGGTCGACGCGATCCATGACTCCAGCTCCGGGTGCTGCTGCCATCGTCCCCGGGTCTCGAAGCTGGTGCGGAACATCCGGAGCCAGTCGCGGGGCACGTCGGGCGGCGCGATCGGCGGGCACAGCCAGTTCTTGGTCTCGAGGTCGTCGACCGTCGCCTCCACGTGCCCGATCATGGCGGCGCTGAAGGTGGGCTGGCACGTGCGCACCCACTGCAACGTGATGCGGCCCGGTTCGAAGATCGGGGTCGACGGCCTGGCCGGGATGCCGGTGGCCGAGCAGTCGACGTGGAGCGTGCCCGGGTCGGTGGGGATGCTCCCGTGGTCGAGCGCGATCTCGTCCGTCCGGATGGCCCGGACGTGTCCCAGTCGCACGACACCGGTGATGGAGCGCAGGAGCTCGAGCTCGCCGTCGCTCAGGATGGCGCAGTGGTACGCCGTCGGGGTGGTGTTCCGATCGATGCGCCGGAGCTCGTCGCACGCCTCGAGGCGCGCGAAGAGGTCGTCGATCGTGCTGGCCTCGGCGGCGGCCTGCGTCATGTCGGCGAGGCTGCGGCAGAACCGCGGGAAGAACTCCCGGCCGGGCTGGAAGTTGGCCCGGTTGAGCGTCCAGGAGTCCCGCGGCACGATCCATCGGATCCGATCCGGGTGCACGCCGTGACCGAGGAGCCAGCAGCAGGCGTCCATCGCGGTCTTGCCCGCACCGACGATCACGAACGACTCGTGGTCGGCGGCGAGTCGAGCGAGGTCGTTCGGCGGGACGCATCGGACGTCGTCGGCGACCTCGTACGGTGGCGGCGTCGTGGAGGGCACGCGCATCTGCGACCACGTGGCGTCGACGAACGTGCCGGCCTCGACCTGGCACCGTGCGCCCGAGAGCATCGATCGGACGGTGCCGTCGTCGTCGAGGTCGCTCATCGGGAGGTAGGTCACCTGCCCCGAGGGGAGGAGCCGGTGTCGCATGACCCGGTCGAAGTAGGCGACGACCTCGGGCCCGGAGGCGAGCTCGTAGAACCCGGCGTTCGGTCCGTCGGCGTCGATCGCATCGGCCCCGAGCGGCTCCGAGCCGACGCCGTAGTACGCCGACGGCTGGTGGAGCCGCACGTGCGGGTAGGCGTCGTTCCAGTGGCCGCCGGGCTGGGCGTGGCGGTCGACGACGACGACGGTGGCCTCGGTGGATCGGATCAGCTCGTCGACGAACGCCATGCCGGCCGCGCCGGCGCCGCGCACCACGTAGTCGGCGGCGATCGTTCTGTGGTCCACTGGTGCCCCCGATCTCGCCCACCCGTCCGGCGAGCGCGTGTGACGTCGCTGCCTAGCACAGGCGGCTGCAGCCCGCGGACGGGTTCAGGCCAGCGCGAGGAGGCGGTCGACGTTGTCCTGCGTGAACGCTTCGTCGGGCGCGGTCTCGGGGCCGGCGAGCAGCGAGATCATCAGCCCGAGCGACAGCGGGTCGGTCATCATCCCGGCACCGAACGCCTCCCGGCGCTGGCGCCCGGCCGGGGTGAAGGTGCAGCGCATCTCGGTGACCACGTGGGCGCCCATCCGCAGGCGGCGGCACCGCTCCGCTCGCTCGCGGACGTACGGCTCGAACGCCTCGAGTGACCAGTCGTCGCCGAGGAGCACGTCCGCCACCATGCGCGCATCGCGCATCGCGACGCTGAGCCCCTCGCCGATGATCGGGTCCGTCCAGCCGGCGGCGTCGCCGATCAGCACGACGCCGTCAGCGACCGGGCGGTCTGTCCACGAGTCCGAGCCGCGGACGTAGGCGCACGGTCCGGCCGGCTCGGCCGACGCGAGCGCCTCGCCGTACGGCAGGCAGTCGAGCCGGAACGATTCGAGGAAGTGGGCGGTGCGGTCGGCGCCGCCGGTGTGCGGTCCGGGTTCCACGGCGAGGTAGAGGCGCGCCAGATGGTCGGGGCGGGGGAAGATGAGGAAGTGCGCGGCGCCCTCGGTGCCGTTGGCAGCGTGCTCCGGCCAGCCCTCGCCGCGCACGAGCAGACCGCCCAGCAGGTAGGGG
>JALOLG010000077.1 GCA_025456105.1 Ilumatobacteraceae bacterium
GAGGACCAGCGCACCGGTGGGCGTTCGCTTCACCTCCATCCGCATCGCCGACACCGCGGCATCGGCCAGCCCCGCCGCGGCCACCTCGGGCTCGATGCCGAGCACGCCCGCGACGGCGATCGCGCCGGCTGCGTTGAGCGCCATGTGCCCGCCGCTCACGGCGAGTCGCACCGGCACGCTCCCCCAGGGCGTGCGGGCCACGAACGAGGGCCGAGCGAGCTCGTCGAGCACCAGCTCGTCGACCACCACGTCGAGGCCTGTCCCCTGCCCGTACGTGACCACCCGGCCCGGTGCCGCCGACGCCATCGCCCGCACCCGGTGGTCGTCGCCGTTGAGCACGGCGACGCCGTCGGCCGGCAGCGCCTCCACGATCTCGCGCTTCGCGACGGCCACACCCTCGATGCCGCCCACCAGCTCGGTGTGCGAGTGGCCGACGGCGGTCACGATGGCGACGCTGGGCCGACCCACCTCGCACAGCCGGGCGATGTGGCCGAAGCCGCGCATGCCCATCTCGAGCACGAGCACCTCGGTGTCGTCGGCGGCGTTGAGCAGCGTCACCGGCAGGCCCTGCTCGTTGTTGTAGCTGCGCTCGCTGGCCGTCACCCGCCGAGCCGCGCCGAGCGCGGCCGCGGTGAGGTCCTTCGTGCTCGTCTTGCCCACGCTCCCCGTGATCCCCACCGTGGGCACGTCGAGCAGCGTGCGGGCCCACCCCGCGAGGTCCATGAGCGCCGCCGCGGTGTCAGACACCTCGACCGCCGTGCCGCCGATCGGGGGCTGCTGCGTGAGGTAGGCGGGTGCACCGCGCTCGAGTGCGCCGGGGATGAACTCGTGCCCGTCGCGCTCGGCGACGAGCGGCACGAACAGCTGGCCTGCGACGAGCGTCCGGGAGTCGAACGAGGCACCGACGAGCTCGACGTCGGGACCGACCAGGCGCCCCCCGGTCGCCGCAGCCACCTGGGATGCCCGGAATCTCACGTCGGCGAACGGTACCGTCGGACCGTGACGTCGGATCGGATCCACCTCGTCGTGCTGTTCGGCGGGCAGTCGGCCGAGCACGACGTGAGCTGCACCACCGCCGCGCACGTGCTCGCCGCCGTCGACCACAGCCGCTACCGCGTCACGCCGATCGGCATCGCCACCGACGGCACGTGGGCGCTCGCCACCGAGGCACTCATGGCGCTGGAGGAGGGCCCGCACGCCCTGCCCGGCCGCCTCGACCCCACGGGCGACACCGTGGCCCCCTCCCCCGCCATCGCCGAGGCGATGGCCCAGGGCGAGCGCACGGTGGTGCTGCCGCTGCTCCACGGCCCGATGGGCGAGGACGGCACGGTGCAGGGGATGCTCGAGCTGGCCAACGTGCCCTACGTGGGCTCGGGGGTACTCGGCTCGGCGCTGGCCATGGACAAGGCGATGGCCAAGCAGGTGCTCACGGCGAACGGCATCGCCCAGGCCGACTACCGGGCGTTCCGCGAGTCCGACCTCACCCCGGGGATGCCCGCCGAGCTGGCCGAGCAGCTCGGCCTGCCGTGCTTCGTGAAGCCGGCGAACATGGGGTCGTCGGTCGGCGTGTCGAAGGCACGCACGGTGGAGGAGGTGCGCGACGCCATCGAGCACGCCCTCTCCTACGACGAGTGGGTGGTGGTGGAGGAGGCGATCGACGGCCGCGAGATCGAGGTGGCGGTCCTCGGTGCCGACGACCCCGAGGTGTCGGTGGCCGGCGAGATCGTCCCGGGCGAGGAGTTCTACTCCTACGACGACAAGTACGTCACCGACGGTGCCCAGCTGCTGATCCCGGCACCGCTCACCGACGACCAGATGGCCGAGGTGCGGTCACTGGCCGGGCGGGTGTTCGGACTGCTGCGCTGCGACGGCCTGGCGCGGGTCGACTTCTTCCTGGAGGAGGGCGGCCGCGGCTTCCTCGTCAACGAGGTGAACACGATGCCCGGGTTCACGCCCATCTCGATGTACCCGAAGCTGTGGCTGCACTCGGGGATGACGTACCCGGGGCTCATCGACCGCCTGGTGGAGCTGGCGCTCGAGCGCCACACCCGGCGACGCCGCAACACCAAGCACTGACGGCCGTCGAGCGCGTCAGCTGCCGGCGATGCGCGGCAGCTGCACCACCCCGAGCTCCTCCAGGAGCTGGCGGGCACGTGCGTGGTCCTCGTGGCGGTCACCACCGCGAGCCGCCCGAACTCGGCCGCGCATGATGAGCGCCAAGGCGACCTCGTAGGTGGAGCCGAGCTCCTCCCCGATCTCCATGACACGCTCGGCCGCCGCCTCGGCGCCGTCGTAGTCGCCGTCGAGGAACAGCGCCCACGACTTGGCACGCAGCAGCATCGCCTCGAGCAGCGGGTCACCCATCTTGGCGGCGTCCTGGAACAGCGGCTCCGCCGAAGCCACTGCCGCCCGGGCCTCACCTGCGAACACCTCGCACTCGAGCTGGAAGACCTTGGTCTCCAGCACGAAGTACGACGCTCCCATCGCCTCGAACTGCTGCAGCGCATCGGCGAGCTCCGCTCGTGCACGATCGAACTCACCGCGACGAGCGAAGAGCCGACCGAGGTAGCACACGGCGACGGCCACACCCACGGTGTAGCCGGACCGCCGGAAGAGCCGCAGCGCCTCGTCGAACAGCCCCTCGGCCTCGTCGAGGCGCCCCTGGTCGGACAGGATCTCTCCGATGTTGAGCGTGGCGGTCGCCGCCCCGATCACGTCGCCGACGTCGCTCGCAGCCGCCCGGCTCCCCTCGTAGTCGGTGAGAGCGTCGACCCATCGGCCCTCGTCCTTCGCGTAGGCGCCGCGGTTGTTCAGCACGAGTGCGACGTGGGTGAGGTCGCCGAGCTCCTGGAACAGCTCGAGCGGCGCCTCCCAGTACTCGGCCGCCTCGGGGCGTCGCAGCTGCGCGTATCCGAGCAGCAGGAGGTAGCCGGCTTGCGCCAGCATCTTCTTGTCGGCCAGCTCCTTCGCCGCCTCCTCCGCCCGCCGACCCCACCGGATGGTCTCGGGGAGTCGACCCTGGCGGTACATGACGGCGGCGTACGCGAGCGCGACGTCGCCCTCGGCCCGTCGACGCCGGCCGGCCTCCAGCCGGGCTGCCGCTGCGAGCGCCCGACCGTGCCACCGCAGCGCCTCGGAGTACCGGCCCTGGCGTTCACGGAGGATGCCCGACTTCCGGAGCAGGCGCACCTGCAGCTCGGGCTCGGGCTTGCACGAGCGAGCGAGCGAGAGCGCGGCGTCAGCCTGCTCGAAGCGCCCGTCGACCTCGAGGGCGTCGGCCATCGTCTCGGCGACGGCCGCGACGGCGGACGGTCCGGGACGGTGGCTCCTGGGGACCTCGAGGGCACGTCGGTAGAACTCCGCCGCCTCGGCGTGGGCGTACTTGCTGCGGGCGCGGTCGCCGGCGATCACCGAGTAGCGCCACGACCGGTCCCAGACACCGGCGCTGTGGAAGTGCAGCGACAAGAGCTCGGACGACTCCGCCCAGTCCTCCCCGGCGCGGCGTTCGAGCACCTGCCCGATGTCGGCGTGCAGCTGGCGGCGGCGCCGGTACGACAGCCCCCCGTAGGCCACCTCGCGGTACAGGCCCTGCTCGAATCGGTAGCGGCCCTCGGGTGTGCGGCTGAGGAAGCCCTGCAGGCTCCGCCAGCGGTCGGGCATGCGGAGGTCGAGCTCGCCGGTGGCCTCGGCCAGGAGGTTGACGTCGACGAAGGTGCCGAGCACCGCCGCCTCGCGCAGGAGCAGGCGGTCGGACGCGTTCAACGTGTCGATGCGGGCGGTCACGAGCGCCTCGATCGAATCAGGGGTCGCCATGCCCTCGCCGACGCCCGCACGGATCAGCTCGAGGAGGAACAGCGGGTTGGTGACGCCGCGCCGCAGCAGGTCGGGCAGGTCGTCCTCGCTCGCTCCGATGCCGGCGCGCACCGCGGCGCGGGCGACCTCTTCGACCTCGGCAGCGTCGAGGGGCCCGACCTCGACGTGCACCGCATCGTCGGCTGTCGAAGCGAAGCTCTCGGTGTCGGTCCGCCGGAGACCGACGATCAGCCATGGCCGGCGGGCGCCGCGCCGGGACATGGCTGCGAAGAGATCCTCCGAGGCCTCGTCGAGCCGATGGGCCTCGTCGACCAGGATCAGGGCCGGGCCGCCGATGGTGGAGGTGAGCAGGTCGACCACGACGTCGCGGAGCTTGCCGGCCCGGTTCGCCGGGTCGATGCGCTCGACGGCAGGTGTCATCGGCACGTCGGCGTTGAACGCGATCGCGAGCAACGGCAGCCAGTCGAGCTGCTCGGGGGCGTGCGCCTCGACCCACGACGACAGCCGCTTGCCTGCGACCGACGCCGATGCCGCACGATCGATGTCGAGGTGCTGACGCAGCATGGTCGAGACGGCGAAGTAGGGGGTGTTGCGCGCATACAGCCCGCCGTTGCCGCGCAGGACCACCACGTCGGGGTGGCGGCCCGCCAGCTCGGCGACGAGACGCGTCTTGCCGATGCCCGGCTCTCCGGCGAGGTCGACCACCGCGCCGCGCCCGCCCCGCGCCGCGTCGAGGAGCCCCTCCAACCGCTCCAGCTCGTCGCGTCGCCCCACGAACGGCACGTCGCCGTCGGCCGCCGCCGCGGGGACCTCGGCGAGGCCCTCGTCGAGCTGGGGACCGACGAGGGCCGCGTCGATGGGCTCCGTCTTGCCCTTGACCAGGAACGGCTCGAGCGGCGTCAGCTCGAACTTCGTGGGCACCTGATCGAGGACCGCCCGGCTCGCGACCAGCTGGCCCGGCGCCGACTTCTGCATCAGCCGAGCGGCCAGGTTCACGGTGTCGCCCATCACCGTGAACGTGCGACGACGCTCCGAGCCGAGGTCGCCCATGAACACCGGACCGCGGTTGAGGCCGGCGCGCAGCGGCAGGCCGACGTCGGTCTCGATGATCGCACGAGCGGCACGGACGGCGGCGTCCTCGTCGTGCCCGGTCGAGCGCGGGGCGCCCGCCGCCAGGATGATCTTGCCGCCTCCTGCGTAGACGTCGCTGGCCAGCCAGAACACGCCGAATCGATCGGTGGCCTCGTTGGTGGCCGATGCGAGCGCCTGGAGCCGCGCGTGCACCTCGTCGGGTCCGGCCTCCGCGAGCAGCGCGTCCACGCCACCGAAGAACACGAAGCCGACCGTCACGACCCGGTGCTCGGCCACGCGCCCCGCTTCCGTCTGCTCGGTGAGCCAGTCGGGCACGAACGGCTCGACCTCACCCTCGACGAGCCCGCCGCCGCCCGGGCACCGCACGGTGACCGCCGGGTCGCCAGCGAGCACGCGACCCTCGTCGGTGGTCTCACCGAGCACGGCCTCGTCGACGAGCGCAGCGGCGGCATGGCTGAGCAGCACCTGACCGCGCTCGGCCGCGCCCTCGCAGCCGACCGTGGCGCTCATGCCCGGGCCCACCACGAGCAGCTCCTGGTGCCCCGCATCCACGAGGTGCAGATCGAACGTCCCGCTGTGGACTCCCTGCGAGATGCCGAGCTTGACCCGCTTGATCAGGGGGGTCGACCAGGTGCGCTCGATGAGACGGCGCATGCGCAGACACGCCGCAGCGGCGCGAGCGGCGTGCTCATCGCCGGTGAACAGCACGAGCAGGGCATCACCGCCGAACTTGAGCACGTCGCCACCGTGCTCGTCGAGGATCTCGATCATGCCGCCGAAGCACTGGTTGAGGAGCGCGGTCAGCTCTTCAGCGCCCTCGCGGCCATAGCCGGCGAGACGCTCGGACAGCGCTGTGAAGCCCGAGATGTCGGCCGAGACGAGTGAGCCCTCGACCTGGCGGTGGCGCGGCTCGTCGGACGGCCAGCGGCGCAGGAGGTCGGGGACGTACGACCCCGCCGGCGAGTCGATGGCGGTCGCCGGCGGGGTCATCGAGTTCGTTCTATCGGATCACTGCAGCGTGAACAGCGCGCCGAGCTCAGCCGGTGGCAGGTTGTTCCGGTCCGGGACGGGCTGCGTCGTGAAGAACAGGGTGTTCAGACCGGCCGGCAACCTCGCGGTGTCCAGGTTGTACGTGTAGGAGCGGTCGGAGGCGGTCCACCGGAACACGTAGCCGTTGTTCGAGTTGCCCGAGAAGTTCGCACCCGGATCGATGATCCCGTTCACCGTCAGCGCCGTCAGCGTGATGTTCCGGCTCGACAGGTTCGCTCCCGTCACCGGATCGCACAGACGGATCTTGATCGTGTAGTTCGACCCGATGTTCTTGGGCTGGTACGGGTCGTAGAGGTAGCAGACGGCGAACGCGGGCGTGACCGTGTACGTGGCCGTGCGTGTCGTGCCGTTTCCGGCGTTGTCGACGGCGACCAGCTCGACGGTGTACGTGCCGGTGGCCCCCGTCGGCAGGTTCACCGTGCCGTTGGTGACGGCGCCGGTGTACGAGCCGAGCGTCGTGAGCGGCGTTCCGGTGAGGCCGGCCTTGATGGTGCACGTCGCGATGCCCGAGACGGCGTCGCCGCAGCTGAACAGCGCCGTCGCCACCTCGTTCTGACGGAACGACGATGCCGTCTGCAGCTGGGCGTTCCGGAGCACGAGCGTCACCTCGTTGGCCGGACTCGGCGCGTTCGGGTCGTACTTCACGGTCAGCGTGGCGAGGGCGCTCTCGTTGCCGGCATTGTCGAACGCCCGAGCCTCGACGGTCGTGGTGCCGATCGGCACCAGGAACGGAGCCGTGTACGGCGTCCATCCGCCGCCGTTGAGCCGGTACTCGGTCCGAGCCACGCCCGAGTCAGCGTCGGCCGGAGTGACGGTGATGGTGGTGGGTGTGTTCACCCAGCCGGCCGTGTTCGGCACGGTGTCCCGCGTGATGGTCACGGTCGGG
>JALOLG010000078.1 GCA_025456105.1 Ilumatobacteraceae bacterium
ACCCGCGACGATGACGGTGTGATCGAGCGCGTTCGGGGGCGGGTGGTCACCGGAGGGCGCGTCGTCGTGGGCGAGGTCGTGCTCGACGACGGGACCGTGGTCGAGGTGCGCGGGCTCGACGAGGAGTCACTCGGCCCGGACGCCGACCGGTGGGTGGTTCCCGCCTTCGTCGACGTGCAGATCAACGGCAGCGACGGGATCGACCTGGCGACCGAGCCGCACCGGATCGCCGAGCTCGCCGCGCTGCTCCCGGCCGAGGGCACCGGCGCCTTCCTGCCCACCGTGGTGACCGGGCCGGCGGCCGTCCGGGAAGCGGCGATCGCGGCGGTCGGTGCGGTCGACATCGGCCCGGGCGCCGCCGTGCCCCTCGGGCTGCACCTGGAGGGACCGCTGCTGTCGTTCGACCGACGGGGAGCGCATCGGGTCGAGCACCTCCAGCTGCCGGTCACGTGTGACACGAGCGGGTGGACCCGGGCGAACGGCGTCGCCATGGTGACGCTCGCCCCCGAGCTGCCGGGCGCCCTCGACGTCGTGCGGCTGCTGGTGGCCGACGGTGTGGTGGTGTCGATCGGTCACACCGACGCGACGGCCGAGCAGGTGGTCGAGGCGGTCGACGCGGGGGCGTCGGCGGTCACCCACCTGTTCAACGCGATGCGCCCGTTCGGGCACCGCGACCCAGGTCCGATCGGCGTGGCCCTCACCGACGACCGCCTCACGGTCGGGCTGATCTGCGACGGCGTCCACGTCGATCCCCGTGCGGTCGCCCTCGTGTGGCGCGCGGTGGGCCCCGAGCGGCTCCAGCTCGTCACCGACGCCGTGGCGGCGCGCGGCATCGTCGACGCGCCCGACGGCGTGCGGCTCGCCGACGGCACGCTCGCGGGCAGCACCATCGCGCTCGACCGGGCGCTGGCCAACCTCGTCGACTGGACGGGGGCGTCGGTGCCCGAGGCCGTGCGCACGGTGACGAGCACGCCCGCCCGCCTGCTCGGGCGCTCCGACGTCGGGGTCATCGAGCCGGGCTCGCGCGCCGGCGTCGTCGTGCTCGACGGCGCCGGGCGACGATCACCCACGCGATGAACGCCACGCTCACGACGCCCCACACGATGAGGGCCACGAGGGCGACCGTGGCGACCGTGCTCGCCCACGTCGACGGCTCGTCGGGCCGCTGCACCGTCTGGAGCACGACCTCGCGCGACGAGCCGTCGAGCGGTGCCTCCCACTCCCACACGCTGGGCGGCTCGACCTCGGCATCGTCGGCGGCGGGGGGCGTGACGTCGGCGCCCGACGACTCGGTCATCTCGCCGGGCAGCGACGCGCGCAGCGTGACCGACATCGACGTCTGCGGCGTGGCGCCACTCGCCTCGAGCTGCTCCTGGAACGGCACGCCGCCCACGGCCGCCGTGAGGTCGCTGTCGGCGAACGTCGCGAAGCCGTCGGTGAGCACGAGGGTGCCACCGATCGCGTTGGTGGTGACGTCGTCGACCGTCGTGCGACCGGCCGCCATGTCGACGAAGGGCGGCCCGAGGCTCGCCAGCACGTTCGCGAGCTCCTCGGGCCCGCTCACGTCGTGCGTGAGGGTGACCGTCAGCCCGCCGGCGTCGGTGGGGTCGGGCCCGTCGACCCGCCAACCGGCCTCGACCGCGTCGTCGAACACGAGCGACTCCGCCAGGCCCGGCACCGCCTCCACCACCTCGGCGTCGGCGGTGGCGACGACCGTGACCGTGCCGGTGCCGTCGGGGCCGATCGCGACGTCGACCGCCACGTCGAGCCGGCACGCCGTGAGCGCGAGCGCGGTCGCGACGACGAGCAGCAGCCGGCGGAGCATCCGCTCATTGTGGCCGCCCACCGGTCGCCGGTGGGGGCACAATGACGTGGTGCGTCGCGAGCCGGAGCGCTTCTTCGACGGCGACTCGCTCGACCCCGACGAGCCGGTCGAGATCAGCCTCGTCCGGGTCGTGGAGCGCGGACGCGAGTGCTTCGTGCTCGAGCACCGCATCGCCTACCTCGACCGCGCCCAGACCGAGCCGTTCGTGGTGCCGAGCGACCTGGCCACGTTCCGCACCGACCTGGCGTCGGTGCCGTCGTTCTTCGCGTGGCTCGTGCCGAAGTCGGGCGTGCACCTCCCGGCCGCGCTGGTCCACGACGCGCTCGTCGACCCCGGCACGTACGACGGGCCGGCGATCGAGCGGCTCGAGGCCGACCGGGTCTTCCGCGACGCGATGGGCGACCTGGGCACCCGGTTCGTGCGGCGCTGGCTGATGTGGACCGCCGTCACGCTGGCCACCGTGCGCGAGGGAGTCGGCCCGCACCCGGCGCTGCGCCGCCTCGCGGTGTTCGGCACCCTCGCGGTGATCGTCGTGCTCGGCGCCCTCGCCACCCTCGACCTGCTCGACCTGTGGGACGTGCTGCCCTGGATGGGCGACGCCGACGTGGCACGCGAGCTGCTCGGTGGCGCGGCCGGTGCGGTGGTGGTGCCGCTCGTGCTGGCCGCTGCGTGGGGCCGGCTGTACGTGGCGGGTGTGATCGCCGGGCTCGCGCTCGCGCTGCTCATCCACGTGACCGCGGTGATCGTGCTGCTGACGGCGTGCTACGAGCTGGCCGAGCGGCTGCTCGGCTGGATCGATCGCGACGCGCGAGACGTGTGATCAGTCGGTGGTCGGCGGCGGGAGCTCGCCCTCGACGGGCTGGTCGGTGGTGGCCGTCGTGGCCAGCTCGACCGAGCTCGGCGGCACGAAGCCCTCGACCGCGGTGAACGTGAAGCGCTGGCGCCCCTCGTTCTCCGGGTCGTCCTCGACGTCGACGACGATGATCTCGCCGGCCGAGAACTGCTTGTAGAGGATCTTCTCCGACAGCTCGTCCTCGATGTGGCGCTGGATGGCCCGGCGGAGCGGGCGCGCCCCGAGCTGCGGGTCGTAGCCCAGCTCGGCGAGCAGCTCCTTGGCGGCCTGGGTGATCTCGATCCCGAGCCCCTGGCCCTCGAGCTGGCGCACCAGCCGCTTCGTCATGAGGTCGACCATCTCGACGACCTCGTGCTTCGCGAGCTCGTGGAAGACGATCACCTCGTCGATGCGGTTGAGGAACTCCGGGCGGAAGTGGAGCTTCAGCGCATCCATCACCTTCTCGCGCATGCGCTGGTAGCTCATGGCCGAGTCGCCGGTGGTGAAGCCGACGTTGGCCTTGCGCAGGTCCTGCGTGCCGAGGTTCGAGGTCATGATCAGCACGGTGTTGCGGAAGTCGACCGAGCGGCCCTGGCTGTCGGTGAGCCGGCCCTCCTCGAGGATCTGCAGCAGCGTGTTGAACACGTCGGGGTGGGCCTTCTCGATCTCGTCGAACAGCACCACCGAGAACGGCTTGCGGCGCACGGCCTCGGTGAGCTGACCGCCCTCCTCGTAGCCCACGTAGCCGGGGGGCGAGCCGACGAGGCGGCTCACCGTGTGCTTCTCCATGTACTCGGACATGTCGAGCGTGATGAGCGAGGTGTCGTCGCCGAACAGGAACTCGGCGAGCGTCTTGGCGAGCTCGGTCTTGCCGACGCCCGTCGGGCCCAGGAAGATGAACGAGCCGCTCGGGCGCTTCGGGTCCTTGAGCCCGGCGCGGGTGCGCCGGATCGACTGCGAGACCGCCTTGATGGCGTCCTCCTGGCCGATGATGCGCTTGTGGAGCTCGGCCTCCATGTTGAGGAGCTTCTGGGTCTCCTCCTCGGTGAGCTTGTACACCGGGATGCCGGTCCACAGCGACAGCACCTCGGCGATCGCCTCCTCGTCGACCTCGTCGAACAGGTCGACGCCGCTCGCCTTGATGTCGCGCTCCTTGGCGGCCTTCTCCTCGAGCAGGGCCTTCTCCTGGTCGCGGAGGCGCCCGGCCTCTTCGAACTTCTGCTCCTCGACGGCCTTCTTCTTCTGCTCCTGGACCTCCTCGAGCCGGCGCTCGATGTCGCGCAGGTCGGGTGGCGTGACCATGCGCTTGATGCGCAGGCGGCTGCCGGCCTCGTCGATGAGGTCGATCGCCTTGTCGGGCAGGAAGCGGTCGGAGATGTAGCGGTCGGCGAGGTTGGCCGCGGCAACGAGCGCCTGGTCGGTGATGGTGACCCGGTGGTGCGCCTCGTACTGGTCGCGGATGCCCTTCAGGATCTCGATCGTGTGGGCGAGCGTGGGCTCGTCGACCTTCACGGGCTGGAAGCGGCGCTCGAGCGCGGCGTCCTTCTCGACGTGCTTGCGGTACTCGTCGAGCGTGGTGGCGCCGACGGTCTGCAGCTCGCCGCGGGCGAGCATCGGCTTCAGGATCGACGCCGCGTCGATCGCGCCCTCGGCGGCGCCGGCACCGACGAGGGTGTGGATCTCGTCGATGAACAAGATGATGTCGCCGCGCGTCTTGATCTCCTTGAGCACCTTCTTGAGGCGCTCCTCGAAGTCGCCGCGGTACCGCGAGCCGGCCACCAGCGCGCCGAGGTCGAGTGTGTACAGCTGCTTGTTGCGCAGCGTGTCGGGCACGTCGTTGTTGACGATCTTCTGCGCGAGCCCCTCGACGATGGCGGTCTTGCCGACGCCCGGCTCGCCCACGAGCACCGGGTTGTTCTTGGTGCGGCGCGAGAGGATCTGCATCACGCGCTCGAGCTCGTTGCTGCGACCGATCACCGGGTCGAGCTTGCGCTCACGGGCCATCTGGGTGAGGTTGCGGCCGAACTGGTCGAGCACCTGGCTCGAGCCCTTGTCGCCTGCCGGGTCCTCCTTGGTGGAGCCACCGACGTTGGCCCCGGCGGCACCCTGCTCGCCGCCGCTGGTGCGGCCGGCCTGGGCCGGGCCCTGGTAGCCGGAGAGCAGCTGGATCACCTGCTGGCGCACCCGCGACAGATCGGCGCCGAGCTTCACCAGCACCTGGGCGGCGACGCCCTCGCCCTCGCGGATGAGGCCCAGCAGGATGTGCTCGGTGCCGATGTAGTTGTGGCCGAGCTGGAGGGCCTCGCGCAGCGACAGCTCGAGCACCTTCTTGGCCCGCGGGGTGAACGGGATGTGGCCCGAGGGCGACGACCCGCCCTGGCCGATGATCTCCTCGACCTGGCTGCGCACCGCCTCGAGGGAGATGTTCAGGCTCTCGAGGGCCTTCGCGGCCACGCCCTCGCCCTCGTGGATCAGCCCGAGCAGGATGTGCTCGGTGCCGATGTAGCTGTGGTTGAGCAGTCGCGCTTCCTCTTGGGCGAGGACCACCACCCGGCGGGCCCGATCAGTGAAGCGTTCGAACATGTTCCGCCTCTTTCCACGAGTAGCGGGATACGTGGACTCACTCTACCGGTGGCCCGTGGGATCGACCGGTCGTCCGCTCGTGAACGGGCCAGGGGCCGCGTGCCCCGTCGCGGGGCAGGACGTGGTGCCACCGGCGGCGCAGGCCCTAGCCTGGCGCGGTGCACGACGGATCGGCGTCCCCGCTGTCTGGGCTGCCGTCCATGCGCTCCGACCGCGAACGCATCGAGGCGGCCATGCGCGCCTCGGTCGTGACCTCCGACGCGTACCTCACCGAGATCGCGTCGCACCTGATCGTGGCCGGCGGCAAGCGCCTCCGCCCGGTGCTCGCCGTCGCGGCGGGCCAGGTCGACGGTGCCACGGCCACCGACGACGTGGTGCGCGGTGGGGTGGCGTGCGAGCTCGTCCACCTCGGCTCGCTCTACCACGACGACGTCATGGACGAGGCCGAGACGCGACGTGGCGTCGAGACCGTCAACGCGAAGTGGGGGAACCTCCAGGCCATCCTCGCCGGCGACTTCCTGCTCGCTCGTGCGTCGGAGATCGCGGCGTCGCTCGGCACCGAGGTGGCGGGTCTCCTCGCCCGCACCATCGGCTGGCTGTGCGAGGGCCAGATCGAGGAGCTGCGTCACACCTACGACCCGGCCCGGTCCGAGGCGAGCTACCTGGCGTCGATCCACGGCAAGACCGCGTCGCTGTTCGGCACGGCGGCCCGCATCGGCGGGCTGGTGGCCGAGCTCGACGTCCCGCTCGTGGAGGCGCTCACCGACTACGGCCACGCGTACGGCATGGTGTTCCAGATCGTCGACGACCTCCTCGACGTCACGGCCACCGACGAGCAGCTCGGCAAGCCGGCCGGGCACGACATGGAGGAGGGCGTGTACACGCTCCCCGTGCTGCGCACCCTGGCCCTCGGCACCGCAGCGGCCGACGAGCTCGCGTCGCTGCTCGGCCGCCCCCTCGACGCAGCCGAGCGCGACAAGGCGCTCGCCATCGTGCGCAGCAACGACGGCATCGCACAGGCGGTCGAGGTGGCCAACCGCTACGTCGCCACGGCCGAGGCCGCGTGCGACCGGCTGCCCGACGGTCGGGTCGCCGAGGCGCTGCGCGCCGCGCCGGCCGCGGCGGTGGCCAGCGTGCTGTCGCCGACTCCCTGACGCCGCGGTCATGCCGCTCGGGGTGGGCTGGTGGCTCGTGCGGTGACGGGTGGCCCGTCGATGATGACGTTCCCGTCGGGACTTCGGAACAGAACCGCCCGCTGTTCGTCCATCGCGAGGGTCCAGCCGCCGTCGTGGACGAGATGGTGGTGCTTGGAGCACAGGGGGACCAGATTCGCCAGATCCGTCGGCCCGCCGTGCTCCCAGGGGGTGATGTGGTGGATGTCGCACCAGTCGAAGCCGGTGTCGCAGTGCGGGTGTGCGCAGCTGCGGTACATGGCTCGCAGCAGACGGCGCTGCTTGTGGGTGGCGGTCCGGGCTTCACGTCCGACGTCGACCGGCCGGCCATCGGGCCCGAGGAGCACCGGGACGATGACGGCTTCGCAGCACATCCGCCGGAT
>JALOLG010000450.1 GCA_025456105.1 Ilumatobacteraceae bacterium
CTCGGCCGGGGCGTCGGCCGGGGTACCCGCAGCGGCGGCTGCCGCCTCGGCCGCGGCACGCCGCTTCGCCTCCTTCTGGCGCTTCGCCAGCTGGAGCCCGCCGGCGATGCCCTCGGGGTTCATCACCGCGGTGAGCACGAGGGCGAGGCCGCCCACGAGCAGCTGGTAGTCGGACGGGAAGCCGATCCACTCGTCGATCAGCGTGGCCATCAGGCCGCCGCCGAGGAGCATCGACCCGATGATGGCGCCGCTCACACTGGCGATGCCGCCGAGGTAGGCGAAGGCCAGGATCGTGATGCCGACGAACACGTCGAACGAACCGTAGGAGAGCTGCACCCGCTCGTAGCCGAGCATCACGCCACCGACGGCGGCGATGAACGAGGCCAGCCCGAACGAGTAGATCTTCGTGGCCGCGACGTTCACGCCGAGCGCTGCCGCCGCTCGTTCGTTGGAACGGACGGCCAGGAGCCGGAAGCCGGTGGTCCCGAGGCGCAGGTTGGTGACGAGGACCGCCATCAGCACCAGGACGGTGAGGGCGAACAGGCCGAAGGCGAGCGTGGGGAACGTCGACCCGGCCGAGATCGAGAGGTCGACGCCGCCGATGGCGGGATCCGGGACCGTCGAGCCACGCATGCCGCCGGTGAAGCTCTCGTTCTTGAAGAGCATCTCCTCGATGGTGACGGCGCCGGCGAGGGTGACGACGGCCAGCTGGACGCCACGGATCCGCAGAGCGGGGAGTCCGACGAGGACACCCACTGCGGTGGCGACCAGCGCCGCGGCGATCGGGGCGATCGGGAAGGGGAGGCCGTCGCCGATCCGGGCCAGCGTGAAGCCGGCCACGCCGGCGAGCGCCGCCTGGCCCAGCGAGATCTGCCCGGTGAAGCCGGTGAGCACCACGAGGGACAGGAGCAGCGAGGCCATGACCAGGCTGTGGATCAGGCCGAAGCGGGTGAGGCCGTCGAACGCCACCAGCGCGAGGACGGCGATCGGGACGCCGATGAGCAGGGGCCGGATCCGGTGCGCCGGCGGGAGGGCGACGGGCAGGCGTCCGGACGCGAGCTCGCCGCGGACCGGGAGCTTGTCGCCCAGCACGAACAGCACGATCACGATGGCGAGGAACGGGATGCCCTCACGGAGGCCGGTCTTGAGGAAGTCCGGGAACCACGACTCGCGCTGCAACAGGATGACGATGGACTGGATGGCGCCGAGCCCGAGCCCGGCGGCGGCCGTGATCCCGAACGACGAGAGCCGGCCCACGAGCACTGCGGCGAGCGCGGGGACGACGAAGAGGGTGAACCCGGCGGCGTTCACGGAGGTGATCGGCGAGACGAGGATGCCGGTGATCGCACCCACCACCGAGGCGAGCACCCAGTTGATGGCGGCGATGCGCTGGCTCGAGTAGCCGAGCAGGGTGGACATGCGCTCGTTCGTCGCTGCCGCGGTGGTGGCGAGACCGAACGTCGTGCGCTGGAAGATCAACCAGAGGACGACCGCCATCAGGATGACGACGCCGGTGAGGTAGAAGCGGTCGCGCGGGATGTCGACGCCGAAGATCTCCACGGCCTCGCTGGGGAAGATCGGCCGTGCGGTGCGGGTGCCGGTGCCGAACCGGAGCACGGCGAGCGCCTGCAGCGTCAGCATCACGCCGACCGAGGCGACCACCCGCGCGAGCGGGGGTGAGTGCCGCAGGGGTCGGAACACCAGGGCGTAGGCCACGAAGCCGATGAGGGCGGCGACGACCATCGTCACCGCGAACGCCACGGCGGTGCCGGGGTCGTCCATCAGGTGGAACCGGGCGGGGATGCCCGCCCACGGGAACACCATGTCCCCGGTCTCGCGGAGCTCGAGGAAGAAGAGGGTCGCGTACATCGCGAACGCGCCCTGGGCGAAGTTGATGACCCCGGACCCGCGGAAGGTGATCAGCAGGCCCATGCCGAGCCCGGCGTACACGGCTCCGGCGCCGAGGCCGAGCATCAGGAAGACGAAGTACTGGTCGATCGGTCCTTCTCCCGGTGTGGGTTCCTACGGGTGGTGCACGGGACGGGCGACGGCCGCCGGCGGGACCCGGGGGGAAGGGTGTCCCCGGGTCCCACCGACGACCGTTCGGCCGACGGCTGGGTGGGTCAGCCCGCCGGCTCGATGACCTCGGTGGTGCACACGCTCGGGGCGAAGACCCCCGGGGCGATGGCGGCGCTGCCGTCGCAGGACCAGTCCGGTGCCATGAAGCTCGACCGCACCTCGCCGTCGGTCATCAGACCGATGATGGCGTCGTAGCTCAGGGCGTCGACGCCGATCTCCTCGAAGATGGCCTTGATGTTCATGAGCTGCTGGAACGAGGCCAGCGAGAAGCCCGACAGCGGGAAGTCCGTGTAGGACTCCATCGCGTTGCTGTAGAGCTCGAGCTCCGGCTGCTTGTCCTCGGGCAGGGCCTCGGGGGTGTAGAAGCCGTACAGGCCGAAGTTCACGTAGTGGCCCTCGATGGTGTCGAGGCCCACGGCGTCGAACACCGCGGCGTCGTAGCAGCCGGCGCTGTGGAACACCTCACCCTCGTAGCCGAGGCTGGTGAGGGCGTTGATGTAGCCGATGCAGGCGACGTTGCCGAAGGTCGAGGTGATCAGGTCCGGCTCGCTGGCGAGCGCGGCCGACACGACGGGCGTGTAGTCCGCGGCCGCGGCCGACTCGCTGAAGAGCTCCACCTCCATCCCGAGCTGCTCGAAGAACGGCGCCATGTTCTGCTCGGCGATGAGCGTCCCCGTCGGGTCGTCCGAGTAGAGGATGGCCACCTTCTGGACCTCCGGCAGGTTCTCCGAGATCCACACCGGGATACCCGGGTAGACGGCGGGGAGGCCGGCCTGGAAGAAGAAGGCGTTCGTCGAGAAGAGGATGTCCGCGCCGGCGGGCACACCGCCG
>JALOLG010000079.1 GCA_025456105.1 Ilumatobacteraceae bacterium
ACTCCAGGTGCTCGACGACGATCTCGTTGAGCGCGTGCGCGACCGTGCGACGATCGCCCCCGTCGGCACGCTCGAGGTCGGCCTGCAGCATGAGTCGCTCGTCGTCGTGCCAGTCGCCGTCGACGAACCGCTGGAGCGAGGTCACGAGCTCGGGGGCCTCGACCTCGGTGAGGTAGCCGAGGCGGCCGAGGTTGACACCGAGCAGCGGCACCGGTGCGCCGTCGAGGAGGTGCACGGCGCGCAGCATCGTGCCGTCACCGCCGAGCGAGAGGACGAGGTCGACGCCGTCGACACCCTCGGGACCGGCGAGATCGTCGAGGCCGAGGGCGGCCGCATCGGCCGGGCACACCCAGCCCTGGTGCCCTGCGGCGCGCAACCACCCGACGGCGCTCGCCGCGAGCTCGCCGGCTTCGGGCCGCTCCTGGTGGGCCACCACGAGCACGGCGGTCACGGCGGCGCCTCCGGAGTGCGTGCATGGACGAGGAACTCTCGGTTCCCGTCGGCACCGGTGATCGGCGAGTCGACGATCCCGAGCACGTCGCAGCCGATGGCCGTCAGTGCGGCGGCCACCTCGTCGCAGACGCGCTGCCAGACCGCCGGGTCGGTCACCACGCCGCGCCCCTTCGACACCTCGGCGCGGCCGGCCTCGAACTGGGGCTTCACCAGCAGCACCATGGAGGCCCCAGGCTTGCACATCGCTGCGATCGGGCCGACGACCAGTCGCAGCGAGATGAACGAGAGGTCGCCGACCGCGAGGTCGACGGGCCCGCCGATCGTGTCGATGTCGGCGTGGCGGACGTTGACGCGCTCGAGGTTGCGGACGCGCTGGTCGTGGCGGAGCCGCTCGTGCAGCTGGCCGTGCCCGACGTCGAGCGCCACCACCTCGCGCGCGCCACGCTGCAGCAGGCAGTCGGTGAAGCCACCCGTCGACGCGCCGACGTCGAGTGCCCGCAGCCCGTCGACGTCGACGCCGAACGCCTCGAGCGCGGCGTCGAGCTTCTCACCGCCCCGGCTCACGAACCGCGGTGGCGGACCGACGATCTCGATCGCATCCCCCGGGGCGACGAGGCGGGCCGGCTTGTCGGCGATCGCGCCGTTGACCAGGACGCGGTGCTCGTCGAGGAGCTGACGCACCTCGGTCCGTGACGAGGCGAGGCCGCGCCGCAGCACCTCGACGTCGAGGCGCCGACGGGCGGTCACGTGCGGTTCAGGATGCCGCGGACTTCTTCGCGGCGGCCTTCTTGGCCGGCGCCTTCTTCGCAGCTGCCTTCTTCGCCGGCGCCTTCTTCGCGGCGGCCTTCTTCGCCGGCGCCTTCTTGGCCGGGGCCTTCTTCGCGGCTGCCTTCTTCGCCGGCGCCTTCTTCGCCGGCGCGGCCTTCTTCGCGGCCGAGGTCGCCTTGCCGGCGGTGTCCTTCACCTGTGCGGCCAGACGCTCGGCGAGCTCCTCGAAGCGGTCCTCGAGCTCGTCGAAGCGCTCCGACAGCCAGCTCACCTGCTTCGACACCTCGGCCTGGATGGCGTCGTTGATGCGGGCGCTGGTCTCGCGGCCACGGTCGACGAGCGCCTGCACCGCCTTCTCGGCGTCCTTGCGCTGCATCTCACCCGCCTTGGTGAGGCTGTTCACGACATCCTCGGTCTGCTGCTTCGTGAGGTCGCCGAGCCGGAGCAGGGCGTCGATCACCTTCTGGGCTTGCGTGGTCGGCATGACGTCAGGCTACCCGTGACCAGGCACGTCGCCGAGGAGGACGTTCGTCACGTCCGCGAGGTCGGCGACGTCGATGGCGGGGAGTGGTGCGACCTCGACCCCCGGCGCCGTCACCCCCGAGCGCACGAGCGCGAACGGGCAGCCCAGTCGCGCCGCGAACTCGCCGTCGGTCGACATCCGATCACCGACCATCACCATCGTGGTCCCGTCCGCGCCGACCACGCGGTGGACCAGCGCCGCCATGGGTGCGTGCGGCTTGCCGGCGAGCTCGGGCGGGCTCCCGGCGGCGGTCGAGACGGCGGCGACGATCGCTCCCCCTCCCGGGATCGGCCCCTCGGGGGTGGGGAAGGTGGCATCGTCGTTGGTCGCGACGAAGCGGGCACCGCGACGGATCGCCGTCGCGGCCCGACGCAGGCGCTCGTAGTCGAACCGGCGGTCGAGCCCCACGAGCACCACCTCACAGGGTCCGTCGTCGACGATCTCGCCGCCGGCCGCCGCGACCGCTTCGATCACACCGTCGCCCCCCAGCACCATCACCCGCTCGCCCACCCGCACGAGCGTGCCGGCCGCCTGCGCCGACGACACGACATCGCCGGTCGCGTCGATCCCGATCCGTGCGAGTGCCGCCTCGTGGTCGGCGAGGCGGCGCACCGAGTTGTTCGTGACGAACAGCACGCGCCGGCCGCTCGCGCGCAGGCGCGCCACCGCGTCGACCGACCCCGGGATCGGGTGCCCGGCGAGCCAGACCACGCCATCGAGGTCGCAGAGCACGGTGGTGACGATGGCCGGATCGAGCACGTTGGTCATCGTCGCACGCCGGGTGCCAGGCTGTGCACGTGCCGCGCTTCGATCCCTTCCCCGCGCTCCGCTACGCCACCGACCAGCTCGACGACGTGATCGCACCCCCCTACGACGTGCTCTCGGCGGCCGACCTCGACGAGCTCGAGCAGCGTCACGAGCACAACGTGGTGCGGGTCGACGTCCCCCGGGAGACGGAGGGCGCCCAGCGCTACGAGCGCGCCGCCACCACCTTGCGCGAGTGGGTCGAGTCGGGTGTCCTCGTGCGCGACGACGAGCCGAGCTTCACCATCTACCGGATGCGCTTCGTCGACGAGGCGGGCACCGCCCGGGAGATCGTCGGCGTGCTCGGAGCACTCGAGGTCGTCGACGAGGGCGCCGGCGGGGTGCTGCCCCACGAGCGCACGACGCCGAAGGCATCCACCGACCGGCTCGATCTCACGCGGGCGACCCGAGCGAACCTCTCGCCGGTCTGGGGCCTGTCGCTCGCACCCGGCCTCACCGACCTGCTCCGTGCTCCGGGCGAACCGATGGGATCCGTCAGCGTGGACGGTGTGGAGCACATGGTGGAGCGGGTCACCGATCCGGCGCGCCTCGCGGCGATCGGCACCAACCTGGCGAGCGACGACGTGCTCATCGCCGACGGCCACCATCGCTACGGCGTCGCGCGGACCTATCGCGACGAAGAGCGGTCCGCTGGCCGCGGCGGCGGGAGTGCCGAGACCACGCTCACCTTCGTGAACGAGCTCGTGGCCGATCAGCTGAGCGTGGCCGCGATCCACCGGCTCTACCGCGGCCTGTCGCACGACGCACTCCGCGACGCGCTGCGCACGTGCTTCCTGACCGAGCCCGGCGGCCCGGTCGGCCAGGGCACCCTCGGCGAGATGGAGGCACGCGGCGCGCTGTGCCTGGTGGCCCCTGACGGCTCCGGGACCTGGCTCACCCCACGCCCGGGCGCGTTCGACCGCCTCCGATCGCTCGACGGCCTCTGGCTCGAGCACGCGCTCACGGACGTGGCGGTGGACGTGGCGTACCAGCACGGCGTCGAGCACGTGCTGGCCGCCCTGCGCGGCGGCGATGCGGAGGCGGCCGTGCTGATCCGGCCGGTGTCGGTGGACGAGATCGTCCGCACGGCTCGCGAGGGCCTCCTGATGCCGCCCAAGTCGACGTTCTTCACGCCGAAGCTGCGGACCGGCCTCGTCATCCGGCCGCTCTGAGCGCGTCAGCGGCACGGGCGAGCGCGGCCGCCACCGTGCGCCGTCGACCGGCGCGGATCACCCGCTCGGCGACGACCTCGGTGCGGCTCGCCGTGACGCCACCGGCGCGGAAGAAGCGGCGCCGCACCTGACCGACCACGATGACCTCGGCACCCTCCTCGAGGTGATCGGTGGGATCGAACCAGGCCACGGGCACGGTCGCCACCTCGTCGCCGCGGGTGGTGAGCTCGATCTGGTGCAGGACGGAGCCCGACGGGAGCTCGACGACTCGCGGCGGGCTGCTGACGCGGCCGTGCAGGACGACCAGGTTGACGGCGGACATGGGGCACTCCCTCGGTGGACGGGCACGTGAGGGGAAGTCGGTCGTCGCCACCCTACGTCGGGGGTGTGACAGCGGTCGCGGCTCAGCGGGCGAGGAGCCGGAGCCGTCGGAACGCCATGGCCGCACGCCCCGCTCGCACCTCGTCGAGCAACCGGCACCAGGCCTCCTCGGGCGTGGCCGCACAGGCGGTCGCCACCATCACGTCGCGATCGAAGCGCTCCGCCTCGGCGGTCCAGCAGGGCTCGACCGCCACGAGCCGGCCGTCGCGGCCGCGCACGTGGTTCTCGCGGTAGTCGAGCGTGGTGCGCCACCCCGCGCGCTCGAGCTCGCGGCGCTCGCTCGGCTCGAGCCGCACGCCGTGACGGCGGGGCCGCGCCTCGGGACGGCGCATCGTCGTCGACATGGCTCCATCCTGCGCCACTCGGCCTGTGGAACGTCAGCCCCAACTTCTTGTTGATTTCCTGGGGACATGCCGCCTGCGGCTGTGGACGCGACGCCGCTCAGGTGGCCGGTGGCAGCACCCGCAGACCGAGCTCGGCGAGCTGGCGGGGGTCACCCGGCACCGGGGCGTTCGTCATCGGGTCCGAGCCCGACTGGGTCTTCGGGAACGCGATGACCTCGCGGATGTTCTCCTCGCCCGCCAGGATCGCCACGAGCCGGTCGAGCCCGAAGGCGAACCCGCCGTGCGGCGGCGCGCCGTACTCGAACGGGTTGAGGAAGAAGCCGAACTTGCGGTCGGCCGCCTCCTGATCGATGCCGAGGTTCGCGAACACCTGCCGCTGCAGCTCGGACTCGTGGATCCGGATCGAGCCCGACCCGAGCTCCCAGCCGTTGAGCACCAGGTCGTACGCCAGCGCACGCACCGCCATGGGATCGGTCTCGAGCAGGTGGAGATCGTCGGGGTGCGGCATGCAGAACGGGTGGTGGCCCGGCTTCGGGCGTCCCGTCGTGGCGTCGATGCCGACGAACAGCGGGAACTCGACGATCCACACGTACCGGTACGGGCCCTGGTGGACGGGCGGCCGGCCGATGTCGTTGCGGAGCTGGCCGAGCACCTCGCAGGTGGTCGCCCACTCGTCGGCCACCACCAGCACGAGGTCACCTGGCTCGGCCTCGGTGCGCGCCCGGAGCGCCGCCGCCTCGTCGGCCGACAGGAACTTCGCGACCGGCGAGTCGAACCCCTCGGCGGTGACCTTGAGCCACACGAGGCCCTTCGCGCCGAGCGACTTCGCCCGGTCGGTCAGCTTGTCGAGCTGGTTCCGGCCGTACTCGTCGGCACCGCCCGGCACCCGGATCGCCTTGATGGCGCCGGCGCCGGCGAAGGCCTTGAACTCGGTGGTCGCGAACACCTCCGTGAGCTCCACCAGCTCCATGCCGAAGCGGAGATCGGGCTTGTCGACGCCGTAGCGGTCCATGGCGTGACGCCAGGTCATGCGCTCGATGCGGTCGGGCCGCTCGCCCGTGACGGCCTCGGCGGCCGAGAGCACGGCCTCGCTGACGGCGTCGAGCACGTCGTCCTGGCCGACGAAGCTCATCTCCATGTCGAGCTGCATGAACTCGTACTGGCGGTCGGCGCGCAGGTCCTCGTCGCGCAGGCACCGGGCGATCTGGTAGTAGCGGTCGATGCCGGCCACCATCAGCAGCTGCTTGAAGAGCTGCGGCGACTGCGGCAGCGCGTAGAACGAACCGGGCTCCTTGCGCGACGGCACCAGGAACTCACGGGCTCCCTCGGGGGTCGAGGGCACGAGCATCGGGGTCTCGACCTCCACGAAACCTTGACGCTCCATGGCGGCGCGCACGGCGGAGTTCACCGTCGACCTGATCCTGAGGTTGCGCTGCATCCGCTCACGGCGCAGGTCGAGGTAGCGGTACTGGAGGCGGATCTGCTCGTCGACCTCGTCGGCGCGCGCATCGATCGGGAACGGGGGTGGCGTCGCCCGCCGCAGGACCTCGACGCGGCACTCGCCGATCTCGACCTCACCGGTCGGCAGGGCGTCGTTGGCGGTGCCCTCGGGGCGCTCGCGCACCACGCCCGTGATGCGAACGACGTACTCGCTGCGCACGTCGACCTCGTTGTCGACCACGCACTGCACCACCCCGGTGTGGTCGCGCAGGTCGACGAAGGCCAGCTTCTCGCCGTGCTCGCGACGGCGACCGACCCAGCCGCACAGGCTCACCGTCTGGCCGACGTGCTCGGCGCGGAGCTCGCCGCACTGGTGGGTTCGCATGGAGGTGCTGGTCATGGCAGGAGCTTCCTCAGGGTGTCGATGAGATCGGGACGGGCGACGGCGGTCTGCTCGCCGCCCCGGAGCGGACGAACGACCGCCGTGCCGGCGGCCTGCTCGTCGGTGCCGACGATGACCGCCACGGCGGCGCCGCTGCGGTCGGCGGACTTCATCTGGCTCTTCATGCTGCGGCCCTCGTAGGCGCGATCGACCGAGAGGCCGGCCCGGCGCAGCTCGGTGCTGATCGCGAGCGCCTCGCCGCCGCCCGTGGTGTCGACCACGAACACCTCGACCGCCGCCGCGGGCGCCGGGAACACGCCTTCGTCGTCGCAGGCGAGCAGCGTGCGGTCGACTCCGAGCGCGAAGCCGATGCCCGGCGTGGGCGGGCCGCCCAGGTCCTCGACCAGCCCGTCGTACCGCCCGCCACCGCCCACCGCGTTCTGGGCCGAGTCGAGCGTG
>JALOLG010000080.1 GCA_025456105.1 Ilumatobacteraceae bacterium
ACCACGACGGGGTTGGTGGGGGTGTGGGAGCCTGGGCGGATGGCGACGACCCCGGCCGCGATCGACGTCCACATCGATGTGATGTGCCCGTTCGCCTACCAGACCTCGGTGTGGCTCCGTGAGGTCCGACGCCTGACGGGGCTCGAGATCTCGTGGCGGTTCTTCAGCCTCGAGGAGATCAACCGGCGCGAGGGCAAGAAGCACCCGTGGGAGCGGGAGTGGTCGTACGGGTGGTCGATGATGCGGATCGGTGCGCTCCTGCGCCGGCACTCGATGGACGACCTCGACCGCTGGTACGAGCGTGCCGGGCGCGCCCTGCACGTGGAGAGCCGCAAGCCGCACGAGCCCGACGTCGCTCGGCACCTGCTCGCCGAGATCGGGCTCGACCCGGCCCTGGTGGACGCTGCGATCGGCGACCCCACCACCCACGACGAGGTCAAGGCCGACCACGACCGCGTCGTGGCCGCCGGTGGGTACGGCGTGCCGACGATGTTCGCCGGGGAGGAGTGCCTCTTCGGACCGGTCCTGATCGACCCCCCGATGGGCGACGAGGCGCTCCGGCTGTGGGACGCCGTGCGCACCTGGTTCGACTTCCCGCACCTGTTCGAGCTGCAGCGGCCGAAGGCACCGCACCACCAGCGGGCGATCGCCGAGGCGCTGCGGCCCTACCTCGAGGCGCGCGACTGGGTCAGCATCGACCGGGGTCGGGTCGTGGAGATCGGCCGCCCGACGTCGACGCGCCCCTGAGGCCGCCGAAGCCGTTCGCCTAGGATCGGCGCATGCCGAGCCGCTCCCGCATCGCCAACGAGGCGATGCGCAACGCGCTCGCTCGGATCGCCCCCGGCACCCCGCTGCGTGACGGCATCGACCGGGTGGTGCGAGCCAAGACGGGCGCGCTCCTCGTGCTCTCCGACGGGCCGGCGGTGCTGTCGATCTGCAGCGGGGGCTTCCTCGTCGACGCGCCGTACAGCCCCCAGCGCCTGTCGGAGCTGGCCAAGATGGACGGGGCGATCATCATCTCCACCGACGGCAGCCGGATCGCGCGCGCCAACGTCCACCTGGTCCCCGATCCCACGGTGCCGACGGGCGAGACGGGCACCCGCCACCGCACGGCCGAGCGCGTCTCGCGCTCGCTCGACGTGCCGGTGGTGAGCGCGAGCGAGGAGATGGGGGTCATCAACCTCTACGCGGGCGGCTACAAGCACCAGGTGCAGGAGATCGGCCGCCTCCTCGACCGTGGCAACCAGGCGCTGCAGACGCTCGAGCGGTACAAGGTGAAGCTCGACGACGCCATCGCGAACCTCACCGCCGTCGAGGTGGAAGACGTCGTCACGCTCCGCGACGTGGTGTCGGTGGTGCAGCGCGGCGAGATGGTGCACCGCATCGCCGACGAGATCGAGACGATGATCATCGAGCTCGGGATCGACGCACGGCTCCTGCGCCTGCAGCTCGACGAGCTCTACGGCGAGATCGACGACGAGCTCGACCTCGTGATCGCGGATTACCTCCCGGCCGGCCGCACCACCGAGGACACGCTCGCCGAGATGTCCCGGCTGAGCGACGACGAGGTGCTCGACCTGCGGGTGGCCGCGGCCACGCTGCACCGCGCCGGCGACATGCGCGACCTCGACCAGGAGGTCGCGCCCAAGGGTCTGCGGCTGCTGCACCGGGTGAGCCGGCTGCCGACGGCCACGGCGGCACGGATCGCCGACCACTTCGGCGAGCTCGCCAAGCTGCAGCGCGCCTCGATCGACGACCTGATGGCGGTGGACGGCGTCGACGAGACCATGGCGATCACGGTGAAGGACACCCTCGAGCGGGTCACCGAGTCGACGATCCTCGACCAGTACAGCTGACGCGGAGGAGGCAGCGATGGCGATCCGTCACGTGGTGACGTTCGTGTGGGCCGACGGGCTGGGCGACGAGCACGTCGCACAGGTGACCGCGGGGCTGGCGGCCTTGCCCGACCTGATCCCGTCGATCCGCGCCTACGAGTTCGGGCCCGACCTCGGGCTCAACGAGGGCAACTCGAGCTACGCGGTCACGGCGCTGTTCGACGACGAGGCCGGCTACCTCGAGTACCGCGACCACCCGGCCCACCGGCAGTTCATCGCCGATCACATCACCGGCAAGATCACCTCGCGCGCCGCGGTTCAGCTCGCCGTCTGATCTCGGCGCATCGGCAGCGAGGCGCGCCACTCGCCGTCGAGCGCGTGGAGCGCGGCCGCCACCGCCGGCGCCGTGGGCACGAGTCCGATCTCGCCCACCCCCTTGATGCCGTAGGGCGACCGCGGCTGGGGCACCTCGACGACGTCGACCTCGATCGGCGGGACGTCCTTGGCGCGCAGGATGCCCAGCGAGCGCAGCGTCGTGTTGAGGGGGAAGCCCGTGTCGGGGTCGGTGGGGAAGTCCTCGGACAGCGCGTAGCCGAGACCCATGTGCACGCTGCCCTCGATCTGGCCCTCCACGAGCACCGGGTTCACCGCGCGACCGACGTCGTGCACCGCGACCACCCGCTCGATCGAACCGGTCGACCGGTCGCACACCACCATCTGCGCGGCGTAGCTGAACACGGCGTGGATCGTCGGGTTGGGGTGCTCGGGGTCGCCGAGGTGGTGGGTCCAGTCGACGACGTACTCGCCGACGTGATCGACGTCGGGCGCGCACCCGGCCGCTCGCGCCGCCGCGCACGCGCGCTGCACGGATCCGGCCGTCATGAGCGTGCCCCGCGACCCGGTGGTCTGGCCGAAGCCGAGCTGACGGGTGGTGTCGACGATCACGTCGATGCGCTCGGGCTCGATGCCGAGCTCGGCCGCCGCCACCTGCAGCGCCACCGTGTGCACGCCCTGGCCCATCTCGGTCCAACCGTGGCGCACCTCGACCCGGCCGTCGGAGCGGAACCGGACCACCGCCCGGCACAGCTCGCGGAAGCCGTTGCCGAGACCGGAGTTCTTCAGCCCGAGCCCGAGACCCACGGCGGCCCCCGACGACACCGCGGCCTCGTAGCGGTCGCGGATGGCATCGAGGCAGGCCTCGGCGCCGCCGGCGCCGTCGTCCATGATCTGCCCCGGGCCCCACACGTCGCCCGGTCGGATCACGTTGCGCTTGCGGATCTCCCAGCCGCTGATGCCGACCTGCTCGGCGAGCCGGTCGAGGACGCCCTCGGTGGCGAACTGCGCCTGGTTGGCGCCGAAGCCGCGGAACGCTCCGCAGACGAGGTTGTTGGTGCGCACCGCCACGGTCTCGACGTCGACCGCCTGCCACCGGTAGGGCCCGCTCGCGTGCCCGGCTGCACGCTCGAGCACCTTCATGCCGACGCTCGCGTACGCACCCGAGTCGCCGATGCCGCGCACCCGCAGCGCGGTGAGGTGGCCCTCGGCGTCGCAGCCGGCCCAGTACTCGAGGCGGATCGGATGGCGCTTGGCGTGCATGCGGAAGCTCTCCTCGCGCGACAGCGTGCACTTCACCGGCCGGTCGAGCAGCCACGCTGCGAGCGCAGCGTGAGCCTGGTTGCTCATGTCCTCCTTGCCGCCGAACGCGCCGCCGTTCGACACGAGCTCGACGGTGACGCGCGACGGGTCGAGGTCGAGCACGCGGGCGATGTCGTCGCGGTCGTCCCAGACGCCCTGGCCGCCCGAGTACACGTGGAGCGTCCGGCCATCGCCGTCTCCCGACGGCACGGCGAGCGACGACTCGGGCTCGAGGAACGCGTGCTCGATCCGCTGGGTGGTGAACACCTCGTGGACCACGTGCGAGCTCGTCGCCAGCACGGCGTCGACGTCGGCACCGCGTGTGTAGGCGCTCACCGAGAGCGTGTTCGAGTCGGTCCCCCACACGGCGATCGGCGCGTCGGGCTCGAGCGCCCGGACGGGGTCGGTGACGGGTGGCAGCACGTCGTACTCGACGGCCACCAGCGCGGCGGCCTCGCGTGCGGCGAGCCGGCTGTCGGCCACCACGATCGCGAGCACGTCGCCCGCGTACGAGGTGCGCCCCCCGACCGGGATCATCACCGGCCAGTCCTTGTGGATGAGTCCCACCCGCAGCTCGCCCGGGACGTCAGCCGCGGTGAGCACCGCGACGACACCGGGCGCGGCCGCCGCCGCGCTGACGTCGATGGCGGCGACGTCGGCGCGGGCGTGGTCGGTGAGCCGGAGCGCGGCGTGCAGCATCCCGGGCACCCGCAGGTCGTCGATGTACGGGCGGTCGCCGAGGGTCAGCTCGGCCGCCTCGTACTTGGCGCCGGCACCGCCCACCCCGCTGGCGAGCGTCGGGCTGCAGACCCGGCCCTGCGCGACGGCCTCGATGGCGTCGAGGATCTTCACGTACCCGGTGCACCGGCAGAGGTGCGCACCGAGGTGCGGGGCCATCGCGGCTCGTGTGAGCGATGCGCCCTTCTTGTCGATCTGAGCCTTGGCCCGCAGGACGATGCCGGGGATGCAGAACCCGCACTGCAGGCCACCGCACGCCGCGAACGCGTCGGCGAACCGCTGGCGCTCGGCGTCGTCGAGGCCCTCGAGCGTGACGATGTCGGCACCCGCCACCTTGTCGAGCGACTGCTGGCACGACACGACGGCCTTGCCGTCGATCAGCACCGTGCAGCAGCCGCACTGCCCCGACGGCGAGCAGCCGTCCTTGGGCGACGTGACGTCGAGCTCCTCGCGCAGCGCCGAGAGCAGGTGGGGGTGCCGGCCTCGGACGCTGACCGGGCTGCCGTTCAGGCGGAACTCGACGGGCATCTTGACATTCTGTCAAAGACGACCGCCGCCGTCAGTCGCCGCCGAACAGCCCCCCGAGATCGGTGAGGTCGACCGCTCCCTCGGGCACGGCGATCTCGACGGGACCACCGATCGACTCGACGTCGACCACGACCGTGGCGTCGATGCCGAGCGCCGAGTACGAGGTCTCGAAGCGGCGGAGCTGGTCGCCGTCGCCGACGAGCACGTCGTAGACGAGCTCGTCGGGGACGGCCGCACCGAACGAGGCATCGAGCTCGGGGAAGGCGGCCAGGGCGTCCGACGCGTCGATCGTGACGCGGTAGCGAGTGACAGCCTCGCCCTCGAGGTCCTCGGTACCGATCTCGATCGCCGTGCCTGGCTCGAGGAGGTCGCCCACGTCGAGGGGCGACACACCGAACTGGCCGGTGAGGTCGCCGAGGTCCTGGCCGGTGAGCTCCTCCATCCGGGACGCGTCGATCTGCACCCACTCGGCCGGCAGCGGGAGCCCGTCGGCCGACAGGTACACCACGCCGGCAGCGCCGTCGACGACCATCGCGAGGGTGACGGCATCGCCGCCACCCGGCAGGAACCCGGACACGTCGGCGTCGATGCGCATCCGCTCGGTCGCCCGGTCGACGACCGCATCCATGGTCATGAACGTCTCGCCGTCGAGCCCGACCTCGGCGCGGTAGGCCACACCCTGCGCTGCCGCGGCCTGCTCGAGCGCGGCGTCGAGCGATCGCGCCGAGCCGGCGTCGTCGCGTCGGGCCGCCAGGAGGGCCGCCACCCCCACCACGAGCGCGAGGACGGCGACGACGGCCGCGACCACCCGGCCGGTGCGCCGACGCGGCGCGGGCGGTTGCACCGGGATCTCGAACGACGCGGAGCCCGACGGCGGGGGCAGCGGCCCGGTGCCGAGCGCCGGGGGAGGGAACGACGACCCGCTCATGCCTCCATCATCGGCCTCGCGGCGCCCGCGCACCAGTCACTTCTGGTGCTGTGGCGTCGACGACGCGATGCGACTCAAGACCGAGAGTTCCTGTGCCGAACCATGACGGTCACGTAGCCTCTCGCCGCCCGGGTGACCGCACCCCCACTCACCTCCACCACCCAAGGTCGTCATGCGCCTCCTCGCCCGAGCCGTCGCGCTCGTCGCCGTGCTCGTCAGCATCCCGCTCGTGGCCGTGCCGCCGACACGACCCGCCGCCGCCGCGGCCGAGCTCACCGCGTCGAAGTCGGCGCCGTCGTCCGTCCTGGCCGGCGAGGCGGTGCCCTTCACCCTGACGGCCGCCAACCCGGGCGACGCCCCCGAGTTCAACCTGACGTTCCGTGACGTGCTGCCGCTCGGCATCTCCTACGCCGGGCCCACCTCGCCCGCGCTCGCCGGTGAGCCACGGATCGTCGAGAACGACGTCGAGTTCCCACCCGGGTCTGGCCGCACGGTGCCCCAGCAGACGCTCATCTGGGAGAACGTCGCCGACCTGCAGTCGGGCGACTCCCTCGCGATCGAGTTCGCGGTGGCGCTCAACGACGGCACCGACCCCCGCTTCCCCGAAGGCCCCGCGTACCCGGTCGGCGCGACGCTCACGAACACGGGCGAGGTGTACGCCAGCCCGGATGCGCGCGCGGTGCCGCGGTTCGACGCTGCCGGCGTCCCGATCCCGGACGTGCGGATCGATTCGGCGTCCGCGTCCAGTGGCACCACCCAGGTGTCGGCGATCCGGATCACCAAGGCCGAGCCGAGCCCGGAGGGCGAGCTGCTCCGCGGCGTGCACGACTTCGCCACCACGTACACGCTCACCGTCGAGGTCACCGGCGAGGCGGGCGTCGACGGCGTCGCCGTGACCGACCTGCTCCCCGCCGAGCTCGAGCTCCTCGCCTGCGGCGGCGTCGACAACTCGGCTCCCGGCACCGAGGAGTACACCGGATCGGGGCGCCTCGGCGTCGGCCTGGCCGACCCGGCGTGCCGGCTCCCCGACCTCGTGGAGACGGTGGTCGACC
>JALOLG010000081.1 GCA_025456105.1 Ilumatobacteraceae bacterium
ACGAGCGGGCGCCTGGAGGTGCACCCGGCCGCGGTCAGGACGAACCGGATCGGGCGGCCTGCGCGATGACGTCGCGGAGGGGGCGGCCGAGGGCGAGGGCGGCCGCAGCTGCGTCGTCGTGCTCGACCTTCACGCTGCCGTCGCCGGCCACCTTCACGCGGACGGCGTGCCCGGCGACGTCGACCACCTGCTCCGCCCGTCGCTGCGGCCAGCGCTCCACCACGCTCGCCCGGAACCCGAGCGTGCCGGTCTCGCGGACCAGCACCTCGGCGACGGCGGGGAACGTCGCGTCGTCGCACAGGGCGTGCACGGTGTGAGCCGGCCGGCCCTTCTTCATGACGATCGGCACGACCCACGCGTCGAAGGCCCCGGCCGCCAGCAGACGGCCGACGGTGTGGGCGAGCACCTCGGGGGTGACGTCGTCGACGTTCGCCGCGAGCAGCCGTGCGGGCCGCCCTGACCCCGGCGTGATGACACCGGCGACCGCATCACCCACGACCACCTGGACCACGTTGGGCCGGCCGGGCGGGTCGGCGGTACCGGCGCCGAAGCCGGTCGAGCGGACCGCCATCGGCGGGAGCGCTCCGAACGACGACGCCAGGACCGTGACGAGCCCGACGCCGGTGGGCGTGGCCAGCTCCATGGTCGTGTCGATCCCGCGCACGGGTGCTCCGGCGCGGGCGAGCAGCGCGGTCACGGCCGGCACGGGGTTCGGCATCTCGCCGTGCTGCGTGCGCACCGTCCCGTGACCGAGTGCGATCGGTCCGGCGACCAGCTCGTCGACGCCGAGCGACTCGAGCGCTGCGCACACCCCCACCACGTCGGCGATCGAGTCGAGCGCGCCCACCTCGTGCAGCTCGACGTCGTCGGGGTCGACGCCGTGGATCTCGCCCTCGACCTCGGCGATCGCCCGGTACACCCGTGTGGCGCGATCGGCGACCCGGTCGGGGAGGTCGGCCGCAGCGATCAGCTCGAGCACCTCGCGAGCGGGTCGGTGCGGGTGGGCGTGCTCGTCGTGGGAGTGCACCACGACGACGGCGCGGGTGGCCCGCACGCCGCAGCGCTGCGCGGGCTCGAACGTGAGGGCGATGCCGTCGATGTCGAGCGCGGCGATCGCGTGCGCGACCTCGTCGGGGTCGGCGCCGGCGTCGACGAGCGCACCGAGCAGCATGTCGCCGGCCACCCCGGCGGCGCAGCCGATCCAGGCGACGCTCACGGGTGCAGCATCCGCACGACGGCGCAGGCGGCACCGAAGCCGTTGTCGACGCCCACCACCGTGACGCCGCTCGCGCACGACGACAGCATGGCCAGCAGGGCCGTCACGCCCTCGAGCCCCGATCCGTAGCCGACGCTCGTGGGCACGGCCACCACCGGCCGGGAGGTGAGGCCGCCCACCACGCTCGCGAGCGCGCCCTCCATGCCGGCCACCACCACGACCGCCTCGGCCGCGGTGACGCGGTCGACGTGGGCGAGGAGCCGGTGCAGCCCGGCGACCCCGACGTCGTGCAACCGGTCGGGCTCGTGGCCGTGGGCGCGCAGCGTGACCGTCACCTCGTCGGCCACCGGGGTGTCGGCCGTCCCCGCCGTGGCCACGAGCACCCGCCCCGTGGCGTGCGCCTCGGGGCGCCGCCACAGCAGGCACCCGCCCTCCTGGTGGGCCGCGCCGTGCGCGGCGTGGAGCGCCTTGGCCTGGTCGACCGACACCCGCGTGACGAGCACCGGCCCCGTCCCGTGCTCGAGCAGCTCGCCGACGATGCGCACGCACTGCTCGGGTGACTTGCCGGGTCCGTACACCGCCTCGGGCATCCCCTGGCGGAGCGCACGGTGGTGGTCGACGAGCGCCTCACCGACGTCGACGAACGGGAGCCGGCGGATGCGCGCCACCGCGTCGTCGGCGTGCACCTCGCCGGACGCCACGCGCTCGATCAGGTCGCGCAGCGCCGATTCGTCCACGGCGCACATGCTGTCAGACCCGTAGCCTTCGGGGCCATGGCCGACGTCGCCCCCGCACCTGCCCGCCCGCCGCTGCGGCGGCTCGCGTACTTCGGGCCGGCGGGCACGTTCACCGAGCAGGCGCTGCGCACCCAGCCCGATCTCGCCGCCGCCGGCGAGCTCGTCCCGATGCGCACGGTGCCCGACGTGCTCGATGCGGTGACGGCCGGCGAGGTCGACGCCGGCTTCGTGCCGATCGAGAACTCGATCGAGGGCATGGTCAACTTCACCCTCGACGCGCTCGCGTTCGACCACGACCTGCTCATCACGCGTGAGGTCGTGCTCGACATCGAGCACTGCCTGGTGGCTCCGGCAGGGACCGACCTCACGCAGGTGAAGGTGCTGCTGTCGATCCCGGTCGCCACCGCCCAGTGCCACCGCTACGTGCGCGAGCACCTGCCCCAGGCGGAGGTGCGCGTCGCCAGCTCCACGGCGGAGGCGGCGCGGCTCGTGGGGGAGGACGCCACCGGGTCGGTCGCAGCGATCGCGCCCCGGGCGGCGGCCGAGCTGTACGGGCTCGACGTGCTCGCCGCGGACATCGCCGATCACGCCGGCAACCAGACCCGCTTCGTGCTCGTCGCACGCGAGGGGGTCCCGGCGCGCACGGGGCACGACTCGACGGCGCTCGTCGTGTTCCAGCGGGCCGACGAGCCCGGCAGCCTCATCTCGATCCTGCAGGAGTTCGCGGCGCGGCGCATCAACCTGTCGAACCTCACCAGCCGGCCCACCAAGGACGGCGGACTCGGCGACTACTGCTTCGTGATCTTCGCCGACGGCCACGTGGCCGACGACCTCCTCGCCGACGCCATCCGGGCGCTCCATGCCAAGCAGGGCGGGGTGAAGTTCTTCGGCTCGTACCCGCGCGCCGACGCCCACGAGCACGACGCCCGTGAGCACGCCGACGCCCGCTGGCGAGCGGCCGACGACTGGATCGAGTCGATCCGCCGCCGCTGACCGGCTCTCGGCAGGGCGGGTACGGTCGGCGCCATGAGCGCACCCGTCACCGTCGTCACCGGCGCGAACTCCGGCATCGGCCGGGCCACCGCCATCCACCTCGCGGCTGCCGGCCATCGGGTGCTCGGCACGGTCCGCTCCACCGCCAAGGCCGAGAAGCTGCGCGTGATGAGCGCCGAGGCCGGCGTGGAGGTGGAGCTCGTGGAGCTCGACGTGGCCGACGACGACTCGGTGCGCGACGGGTTCGCCGACATCTTCGAGCGCGCCGGGCGCGTCGACCACCTGGTGAACAACGCCGGCGTGGGCGGCAACGCCACCGTGGAGGAGTGCCCGGTGTCGCTCTACGAGGAGGTGATGAACGTCAACCTGCTCGGACCGGTGCGCTGCATCCAGGCGGTCCTGCCGCAGATGCGCGAGCGAGGGTCGGGCTCGATCGTGAACGTCACCTCGGTGGTGGGCCGGCTGGCGGCGCTGGCGCAGTCGCCCTACGTGGCGTCGAAGTGGGCGTTCGAGGGGCTCTCGGAGGAGCTCGCCCAGGAGGTCGCACCGTTCGGGATCCGGGTCGCGATCGTGCAGCCGGGCATCACGAAGTCGGCGATCTTCGCCAAGAACATCGACGCCCCGAACTCCACGGGCGCCTACGACATGCACTACCGCCGCATGTTCCAGATGTACGCGGCCGGCATGGCGAACGCCACCGACCCGTTCGAGGTGGGCAAGGTGATCCTGCACGCGATCACCACCGACGAGCCGCGCCTGCGCTACCCGGTCAGCTGGGGTGGTCCCGAGATCATCGGTGGTCGGGCGCGGCTCAGCGACGAGGACTGGGTGGCGATGGGCGCCACCACCGACGACGCCGAGTACATCGCCCGCTTCCGCGACGCGTTCGGTGTCGACATCTCCACCTGACCCGGCCCGTCAGGGCACCGCTCGATGCGCGGTGGCGCGGTCGTCGTGCCCTCGAGCAGCGTGCACGTGGGCGTGCGCGATCGCGGCGTCGAGGTCGGTGAAGAGGTGGCGCTCGTGGGCGAGGCGGTCGATGGCGCCGACCTCGCGCAGGATCCGCTCGTGCTCGGCGCGCGGGCCCTTGAGCAGGACCGTCACGTTGCGCCGCTCGAGCTCGTCGATGATCTCGCCGATCGCCTGAGCGCCGGTGGCGTCGAGCATCTGCAGCTCGGGCAGCCGGAGGATCACGACGCGGACGTCACCGATCTCGGACAGCTCGGTGAGGAAGCGCTGCACCGCGCCGAAGAACAGGGCGCCGTCGAGGCGGTACGACACGATGTGGTCGTGCCGCAGCTCCTCGGCGGTGTCGAGGTCGATCAGCGGGAGCGGTTCGGCCACCATCGCCGTCGTGCGGGCGACGTGACGGAGCGCGAGCAGGGCGGCGACGGCGATCCCGACCTCGACCGCGAGGATCAGGTCGAACGCGATCGTGACGAACGCCGTGACGATGAGCACGATCGCGTCCGAGCGGGTCGCGCGCACGATGGCTCGGACGTTGTGCACCTCGACCATCCGCATGGCCGTCACCATCAGCACGCCGGCGAGCGCGGCCAGCGGGATGCGCGCCACGAGACCCGACCCGACGAGGACGACGAGCACCAGCACCACCGCGTGCGTGACGGCCGAGAGCCGGGTGTGGGCGCCGGCGCGGACGTTGACAGCGGTCCGTGCGATGGCACCCGTGGCCGGCATGCCACCGAACAGCGGTGACGCCAGGTTGGCGAGGCCCTGACCGACCAGCTCCCGATTGGGGTCGTGCCGGCCGACGCCGGCCATGCCGTCGGCGACCTTGGCGGACAGGAGGCTCTCGAGGGCGCCGAGCGCAGCGATCGCCACGGCGGGGCCGAAGAGCTGGGAGAGCTGCGACATCGACACCTCGGGGAGCGATGGTGCGGGCAGCGAGTCGGGGATCGAGCCGATGAGCGCGACCGGCGCGTCGGCGAGCTCGACGACGACCGTGGCGATCACCACCGCGAGCAGCGAAGCAGGGAGCCCGCGATGCACGCGCGGAACCACGAGCATCGTCGCGACGACGATCCCGACGGTCGCGAGCGCCCACCAGGCGCCCTCACCTGCGAGCGCGTCGGCGAGCGCGCGCGCCGCGACGACCGCGGTGTTCTCGCCTTCAGGGGTCGCCACCCCGAGGGCGGCCGGCACCTGCTGGAGGAAGATGATCACGGCGATGCCGATGGTGAACCCCTCGATCACCGGCCACGGGATGAACGCGAGGTAGCGGCCGAACCCGGCGATCCCGGCCGCGAGGATCAAGACGCCTGCCATGATCCCGGCGACGAACACGGCGTCGATGCCGTACCGGGCGACGATCGGGACGAGCACGACCGTCATCGCGCCGGTCGGCCCGGACACCTGGACGTTGGAGCCACCGAAGATCGCGGCGACGAGGCCGGCGACGATCGCGGTGATCAACCCGGCATCGGCACCGAGGCCCGACGTGATGCCGAAGGCGAGTGCCAGTGGGAGCGCGACGACGCCGACCGTCAGCCCGGCGACGAGGTCGGCGCGCCAGGTCCGGCGCAGGGCCGCGTAGTCGGCGCGCCGGGGGAGCAGGGCGCCGAGGTGGGCCGCCGCACTCACGACCGCTCCTGCTCGACGAGCACCGCGAGCGCGTCGACCGACTCCGACAGCGAGGCGATCAGGAGCCGGCGCGCGACCGCGAGCAGCTCGACGAGCTGGGGGTCGCGGATGGAGTAGCGCACGGTCTGTCCCACCTTGCGGGTCTCCACCAGCCCGGCCCGACGCAGCACGCCGAGCTGCTGCGACAGGTGCGACAGCTCGATCCCCACCTCGGGTTGCAGCTCGCCCACCGACCGCTCGCCGCCGGCGAGCACCTCGAGCGCCCGGATGCGTGCCGGGTGCGCGAGCGACTTGAACAGCTCGGCCTTGAGCTCGAAGATCGGTCGATCCTGCATATCTGACAATCTACGCAGATAATCGAACATTCCGGTTCCGTCGCTCAGGAGCGCCGGCGATCGGGGACGGCTACCGTCGCCGCCCGTGACCTACTGCCTCGCCATGCGCCTCGACGAGGGGCTGATCTTCCTGTCCGACACCCGCACCAACGCCGGTGTCGACAACATCGGCACGTACCGGAAGCTGCACGTGCGCCAGCCCGCACCCGACCGGCTGTTCGTGATCCAGTCGGCCGGCAACCTCGGCACCACCCAGCAGGTCCTCGACCTGCTCGACCGCGATCTGTCGTCGGGTGCCGCCGAGAGCCTCGCCACGGTCGGCCACGTGTTCGAGGCCGCGCTCTACATCGGCCGGCTCAGCCAGCAGACGGCAGTGCAGCACCGCGACGCGCTGCGCACCGTGGGCGCCGACGGCACGGCGTCGTTCATCGTCGGCGGCCAGATCGCCGGTCAGCCGCCCGACATCTACCTCGTCTATCCCGAGGGCAACTACATCCGGGCGTCCGACGACCTGCCGTTCCTGCAGATCGGCGAGACGAAGTACGGCAAGTTCTTCCTCGAGCTGGCGGTGCGCGCCGAGGTCGACATCGTGACGGCCGGGAAGATCGCGCTCAGCTCGATGATCAGCACGGCGCACGCCAACCTGTCGGTGGGGCCGCCGTACGACGCCGCGTTCTACCGCACCGACTCGCTGGCGCTCACCGAGCTGCGGATCGAGCCCGACTCGCCCTACGTCGCAGAGATCCAGTCGGTGTGGCAGCGCCACCTGCTCGAGGCGATCCACCACCTCCCCGCGGTGAGCGCCGAGGCCCTCGCCGACGGCTCCATCTGAC
>JALOLG010000082.1 GCA_025456105.1 Ilumatobacteraceae bacterium
TCGCGGAACACGCCGACGGTGAGGATCTCGGGCGGCAGGCGCCGGGTGATGTCGTAGGCGACCTGCGGGGCGATCTGGCGCGGTGACGGCGCGAACACGAACCCGACCGCATCGGCGCCCATCGCCACGGCCAGCAGCGCGTCGTCCTCGTTGGTGATCCCGCAGATCTTGACGAACATCGCGGCGAACCGTACCGCCGGTCAGGCCGTGCGGAGCGCCTGGGTTGCGGCCGCCGGGTCGGTGGCCGTGACGACGCTCTCGCCCACGAGGACGGCGTGGTAGCCGGCCTCGCGGAGCCGGCGGGCGTCGGCGGCGTCGCGCACACCCGACTCGGCCACCTTCACCACGCCGTCGGGGATCGCGGCCGCGACTCGGACCGCGCGCTCGTGGTCGACCTGGAACGTCACGAGGTCGCGCTGGTTGACGCCGATCATCGCCGCCCCGGCGGCGACGGCGATCTCGATCTCGGCCTCGTCGTGGGTCTCCACGAGCACGTCGAGCCCGATCGAGGTGGCCAGGCCGTGCCACTCGACCACCTCGTCGGGCGTCAGCGCCGCGACGATGAGCAGCACGGCGTCCGCCCCCATCAGGCGGGCGTCGACGACGTCGCGCGGTGACACCGTGAAGTCCTTGCGGAGCACCGGCAGCGCGCAGGCTTCCCGGGCCGCCCGCAGGTCGTCGGCCGAGCCGCCGAAGAACTCGACGTCGGTGAGCACCGAGAGGCAGGTGGCACCTCCCCGCTCGTACGTGCGCGCCATCTCGGCCGGGTCGAGGCCCGGGTGGAGATCGCCCTTCGACGGGGAGCGCCGCTTGATCTCGCTGATCACACCCAGGCCGTCGACGGCGCGGATCGCCGCGGTGAACGGGCGGGTGGGCGGCAGCGCCCCGGCCCGCTCGATCAGGTCGGCGAGCGGGCGGCCGTCGGCAGCGGCGAGCTCGCGGTGGCGACGGACGATCCGGTCGAGGTACGTCGCCATCGCGGTCGGGTCAGAGCCCCTTGCCCCCGACGGGCACGCAGAAGTGCAGCTCGGGGCGGCCGGCGAGGTGCGCCCCGATCGCGGCCCCGAGCGCCTTCATGGCGTCGCTCGCCCCGTGCACGTCGAGTGCGGCCTGGTCGTCGTACAGCTCGTACATCCAGAGCGTGTCGGCGTCTGCGGAGTCCTCCAGCAGCACGTAGCGCAGCGTGCCGGGCTCGCCCTCGACGTGGGCGAGCATCGGCTGCAGCCCCGCGGCCACCTGGTCGCGCGTGCCCGGCTGGCAGGGGATCTTGGCGATGACGGCGATCTTGCTCATGGCGGCGGACGGTACTCGCCCGGATCCGTCAGAACCCGAGGCGGGCGCTGATCTCGGCCTCGAGATCGGAGATCGGCACCCGCACCTGCTGTGTCGAATCCCGATCACGAATGGTGACCGCGCCGTCGTCGAGCGAGTCGAAGTCGACCGTGACGCACAGCGGCGTGCCGATCTCGTCCTGGCGCCGGTACCGCCGGCCGATGGCCTGGGTCTCGTCGTAGTCGACCATGTAGCGCTCGCTGAGCGTGCGGCGGATCTCGTGGGCGAGCGGCGTGAGCGTGTCCTTCTTCGACAGCGGCAGCACCGCCACCTTGTACGGCGCGAGGCGCGGGTGGAGCCGCAGCACGGTGCGGGTCTCGTCGTTGACGACGTCCTCGTCGTAGGCGGCGAGCAAGAAGGCGGCCATGGTGCGGGTGGCCCCGGCGGCGGGTTCGACCACGTGGGGCACGTAGCGCTCACCGGTGGCCTGGTCGAAGAAGTCGAGCTTCTCGCCGGAGTGGGCGGCGTGCTGGGTGAGGTCGTAGTCGCTGCGCTGGGCGATGCCCTCGAGCTCGTCCCACCCCCACGGGAAGAGGAACTCCACGTCGGAGGTGCCGCTCGAGTAGTGCGAGAGCTCGTCGTCGTCGTGGGCACGCAGGCGCAGCATCTCGGCCGGGATGCCGTGGCGCACGTACCAGTCGAGGCGCTCGTTGCACCAGTACTCGTACCACTGCGGGCCGTCGGCGGGCGGCACGAAGAACTCGAGCTCCATCTGCTCGAACTCGCGCGTCCGGAAGATCCAGTTCTGCGGCGTGATCTCGTTGCGGAAGCTCTTGCCCACCTGGGCGATGCCGAACGGTGGCTTCTTGCGGGACGTCTGCAGGACGTTGACGAAGTTCACGAACATGCCCTGGGCCGTCTCCGGGCGGAGGTAGGCGACGGCGGCGTGGTCCTCGATGGGGCCCGCGTGGGTCTTGAACATCAGGTTGAACTGGCGGGCCTCGGTGAAGCTCCCGACCGCGCCGCAGCTCGGGCAGGTGTTCGGATCGTCGAGCTTGTCGAGCCGGAACCGCTGCTTGCAGCTCGTGCAGTCGACCAGCGGGTCGGTGAAGTTGGCCAGGTGCCCGCTGGCCTCCCAGATCTGGGGCGGCCCGAGGATGGCGGCGTCGATCAGCACCACGTCATCGCGCTGCTGCACGGTGGAGCGGATCCAGGCCTCCTTCACGTTGCGGAGCAGCAGCGAGCCGAGCGGGCCGTAGTCGTACGTCGACCGGAAGCCGCCGTAGATCTCGGCCGACGGGTACACGAACCCGCGGCGCTTGCAGAGGTTGACGATCTGGTCGAGGTCGGTGGCAGGCATGGCCGGGACAGGCTAGGGGCGTCAGTGGTGCTCGAACATGGCGATCGCCCGGAGGCGCCGCTCGATGTGGTGCTCGAGCGCCCGGGTGGCGAGCGAGCCGACCTCGTGGGTGACCGGCGACTCCTCGCGCCCGAGCGCCTGCACGAGCCGCCCGCCGAGGATGTCGCGCATGATCGCGAGCGCACCCGGCGAGATGGCCGTGCCCGACCGGCACGACCGGCACAGCGTGCCGCCCTCGTTCAGGTCGAACGCCACCAGCACCACCTCGGGCTCGACCCCGTCGCAGCGCACGCAGCGGTCGAGCTCGGGGCGCACGCCCTGCGCGGCGAGCAGCTTCCAGTAGAAGGCCGGCACGTTGAGCGGCGACGGCCGCTCGGCGATGGTGCGCAGCACGCCGACGGTCATGCGGTAGAGCAGCGGGTCGGGCTCGCGCTCGAGCGAGAGCTGGTCGACGGCCTCCACCACGGCGATGCCCTGCGATGCGCGGTCGAGCGTGGAGAGCATGGGGGCGAGCGGTTCGACCGACTCGACCTGGTTCACCGTGTCGAGGTCGCCGCGCCCGCGGTAGAGCTGCACGTCGACGTGGCTCATGGGCTCGAGCCGCGACCCGAACTTGGAGCGCGTCTGGCGCACCCCCTTCGCGACCGCCCGAACCTTGCCGTGCTCGGCCGTGTGCAGCACCACGACCCGGTCGGCCTCGCGCAGCTTGTACGTGCGGAGCACCACCGCCCGGTCGCGGTAGAGGCCGGTCGTGGATCGGCCGCTCACTCGTCGAGCCCACCGAACCGGCGACGACGACCGGCGAAGTCGTCGATGGCCGCCGCGAGGTGCGCCGGCTCCAGGGCGTCCCACGCCACCTCCACGAAGACGAGCTCCGCGTAGGCCAGCTCCCACACGAGCGACGGCGGGAGCTGCGTCGGCGGCCCGAGGATCAGCACGAGATCGGGCTCGGCCTCGGCCGGCGCGTAGAGGACGGCGGCCACCGTGGCCTCGTTGACCTCGTCGGACGGGTCGAGCGCCGCCATCGCCTCGGCGAAGCGCCGCCGCCCGTCGCCGCACGGGTCGACGAGCACCTCGCAGCCACCCACCACGCGGGTCCACGTGGGCAGGTCGACCGGCGGCTCACCCGGCTCGTAGGCGCGGGTCGTCAGCCACCGCCCGCCGGCGTCGGACACCACCCGTCCCAGCTCGTCGACGCGCCGGCTCCAGCGCTCGTCGCCGAGCACGTCCCACTCGTGCAAGGTGCCGCCCACGACCATCATGTGGAGCAGCGGTGTGACGCTCGACGTCACGGCGTTGGGCGCGGTGCTGACAGCCGGTTCCACACGCCCAGTGTCCCACGCGGCCCATCGCTAGGGTGGGCGATCGTGCGCGGACGACGCCACGTGGCGTGCATCATGGACGGCAACGGCCGGTGGGCCGGGGCCCGCGGGCTGCCGCGCACGGCCGGCCACACCGAGGGCGAGGAGAACCTGGCCCGCCTCGTGCGGGTGGCCGTCACCCGCGACATCGGGTGGCTCACGGTGTTCGGGTTCTCCACCGAGAACTGGGTCCGGCCACGCGCCGAGGTGCGCCACATCCTGGGCCTGCACGAGAAGCTGTTCGGTCGCGTCGCCGAGCTCAACGAGCTCGACGTCCGCATCCAGTGGATCGGGCGGCCGTTCGACTCCCCCGAGGCCCGCACGCCGCGGTACGTCCAGCGGGCGATCCGCAAGGCCGTCGCCGACACGGCCCACAACGGCGGCATGACCCTCACCGTGGCGTTCGACTACGGGGGCCGGGCCGAGCTCATGGCAGCCGTCCGCGCCGCCCGGGCATCGGGCGAGCCCATCACCGAGGCCACCATCGGCCGCCACCTGTACCTGCCCGACCTGCCGCCGGTCGACGTGCTGGTGCGCACCAGCGGCGAGCACCGGGTGTCGAACTTCCTGCTGTGGCAGTCGGCCGGCGCCAAGATCCACTTCTGCGACACGCCGTGGCCCGACTTCGGCGCCGCCGACCTCGACGCCGCGCTCGAGCTGCTCACCTGAGCAGTCGAGCCCGACTCACGTGGTGGAGGTCGACCGCGGCCGTTCGGGCGCCCTCGAGCAGCGTGGCCAGGTCGGGGGCTTCGACGACGGCGAGCGAGGTGCTCTCGTCGACGAGGTGCACGCCCCACCACCAGCGGGTGCCGAGCGCCGACGACAGCAGCACCAGTCCGGGTGACGAGACGCCGACGTCGTACTGCTCCACGAGGAACAGCGACGTCCCGGCCTCGCTCACAGCCGGTCGACCACGGACCGTGCCACGTCCACGAGCTCGTCCCGGAGCGTGAGGACGTCGGGCGTCACGCCGGCGGCGACCGCGCTCGAGCCCGGACCGGCGAGCTCGAGTGACACGACCCCCCGCACGTCGTCACCGATCACCACGGACACGTCCGAGATGCGGATCACCTCGGAGTCCTCGATCCCGCTCACCGCCGATGCTCCCAGTCCCTCGATGGTCTGGACGTCGTCGTCGTAGGTGAGCGACCCCTCGGCCATCTGCGCCGCGGTGATCATCCCGGCGGAGTCATAGGCCTCCGCCATCGCCGGCTCGAACCCCTGGATGAACAGGTCCAGATCCACGAAGTACCCGCCATCGAGGTCGACGGTCCACTTGCACTCCGCTTCGGTCGTCAGGAGGTCGCCAAGGTCCGTCACCTCGGACACCTGCAGCGCACTGCCCTCGACCGGCCTCCCGAGCAGCGTGGTGAGCTCGGCATCGTCGACCAGGGAGCACGGATCGGCGAAGCCGGCCGACGTGGCCGGCTCGGCGCCGCCCCCATCGCCGGTGGCGGCCTCGTCACCGTCGTCCGTCGACCCGGCGTCGCTCGGTGCGGTGCTCGGCGCAGCGGCCGACTCGGCATCCTCGGACGCGTCGTCGGACTCGACGACCTCGGAGACGTCGGCAACGGCCTCGCTCACGGCGCCGGCGTCATCGTCGCCGTCGTCGCCACCGCACGCGGCGACGGCGGTGCTGGCCGCCGCCAGCAGGAGGAGGAGGTGCCGGCGAGAGCGGGAGTGGTCGGTTCGCATGACTCGACCGTACGGACGGCGCCCGTGCGGGGAATCCGTGGAACCACGGTTCGTCGGCGTCAGCCGGTGGATCCCAGCACCCGGGCGAGCTCGGTCCGCGAGCGCACCCCGAGCTTGCGGTACGTGACGCCGAGGTGGCTCTCCACGGTGCGCACCGACAGGAACAGCGCGTCGGCGATCTCCCGGTTGGTGCGTCCGGCCGCCGCCAGCTCGGCCACTCGCCGCTCCGATTCCGAGAGCTGGTCCGGCGCACGGACGCGGACCCCGACGCGACCCAGCTCGGCACGGGCTCGGCCCGCCCACGTGGGTGCCCCGATCCGCTCGAACGTGTCGGCGGCGCCGGCGAGCAGCTCACGGGCCGCCCGCTTGCGCCGCATCCGTCGCTCGAGCACCCCGGCCACGAGATCGGTCCGGGCCTGCTCGTAGGGCGAGCCCAGGTCACCGGCGAGCTCGCGGGCCTCCGATGCGGCTGCGACGGCCACGTCGAGGTCGCCCACCGCGCCCGACCCGAGAGCGCGACCACGCGCTCCCACCAGCCGGGTCCAGACGATGCCCGTCCGCGCGGCCGACGCATCGAGCACGGCGATCAGCTCGGTCGCTCCGTCGAGGTCGCCGACCCGGACCAGCGACTCGACGAGATCACCGTGCACCCGGAACCACGAGGGCTCGTTCACGCCGAACCGACGACCGATCCGGACCGTCTCGCCGAGCAGTCGCGCCGCATCGGCGTCGGTGCCGGCGACGAGCGCCGCGACACCACCGGCGCGCGCGAACAGCGCCGCGCTCCACTCGTCGCCGCGCTCGATCGCCGCGGCGTAGGCAGCCGATGCCGACGCGGCGGCCGCGACCTCGTGCCCGGTCAGCGCCTCGACGAGCAGCCGGTACGACCGCAGCGCGTCGAACGACAGGTCGAGCTCGTCGGCCGCCTCGATCGCCTCGTCGGCGCGCGCCGACGCGT
>JALOLG010000083.1 GCA_025456105.1 Ilumatobacteraceae bacterium
CAACCCGGAGTTCTACGGCGACATCGTGAACCCGTACGACCTCGCCGTGCTCGCGGCAGCGTTCGCCGGTGCGTGCGTGGGCTTCCTGTGGTGGAACGCCGCACCCGCGCGCATCTTCATGGGCGACGTGGGCGCGCTCGCGCTCGGCAGCGCCCTCGCGCTGCTGGCGCTCACCACCAACACCCACCTCCTGCTGCCGCTGCTCTGCTTCGTGAACGTCATGGAGATCGGCTCGGTGGCGCTGCAGATGGCTGTGTTCCGGGCATCGGGGCGACGGCATCGGCTGTTCCGCCTGTCGCCCATCCACCACCACTTCGAGCTCGTCGGATGGCCGGAGACGACGGTGATCATCCGGTTCTGGCTGATCGCAGGGATCTCAGCCGCGATGGCCGTGGCGATCTTCGTCGCCGACTACACGGACCTCGCGGCGATCTGAGGTCGGCACGCGCAGGATCACCGCGACACCGACGGCGCCCGCCACGACGAGCCCCACTCGTGCGAGCGGCGCGGAGAGCGCGAGCGCGCTCAGACCGACGGCGATCGAGAGCACGGTGATGGCCACGACCTTGGCGCGCTGTGGCATGCCGTTGCCGGCGCGGTAGTCGCGCACGAGCGGTCCGATGCTCGGCAGGCCCAGCACCCACTGCTCCAGCCGCGGCGACGACTTCGAGAAGCAGGCGGCCGCGGCGATGAAGAACACCGTCGCAGGCAGGCCGGGGAGCACGATGCCGAGTCCGCCGAGCCCCACGCACGTGAGGCCGAGCGGGATCCAGAGCAGCCGGCGGCCGAGACCTGGCCCGCCCGGTGCGCTCGATCCGTCCAGTGCTCCGCCTCCTCGTCGTGTGCGATGACACGCTACGGCTCGTGGCGCTCGCCGACGACGGCCACGACGACGACCGGCTCGTGCTCCACGAAGATGCACTCGCCGGGGCAGTCGAGCGCCGCGGCGACGACGGCATCCTCGAGCTTGGGCGGCACGGGCACGGCGCCGTCGGCACCGGCAGGATCGACCGACACCCGGCCGTGCTCCTGCACGTAGGAGATGCCGTCGTCGAGGAGCACGAACACCTCGGGGCAGTGGTCGGTGCACAGCCCGTCACCGGTGCACAGGTCCTGGTCGATCCACACCCTCATGTCGGATCACCCCAGGAGTCACGCTACTCCTCCGATGCGGTGCCATGGCAGCGTCGTCCTCCGCATCGAGCGGCGGGCGGGGTCGAGGCTGAGACCCACGAAGAGCGCGCCGGCGACCACGGCCACGAGCGCCCAGTGCGTCCGCCCTGCCGACCAGTCAGAGCCGCTGCCCGGCGGCGCCCACAGCCAGCGGATCGTGCGCGGGTGAGCGAGCGTGAGCAGCACCACGACCACGGTGAGCACCGATGCGCGCGTGCCGCTGCCGCGCTCGCCACCGCGGTCGAGCACTGCACCGAGGGCCACGCCGGCCGCAGCGAGGCCGACGACCTCGATGAGCAGGCCCCGGGCCGATCCCTGACCATCACCCACCACGAGCGAGCTGACCGATGCGATCGTGAGCCACATCGCCACGACGGCCGCACACGGCAGCGCAGCACCGAGGAGGCGCCGGCACAGCCGACCGAACGGCGTCGCCGACGACACGACGACGGCGACGTCCTCGACGCTCGACGCGACCGCGGCGCCGAACACGACCGCGGTGAGCCGGAGCCACGGCACGAGGGCGTCGGTCGATTCCTCCTCCACGGCGCGCCACACGACGACGGCGCCGAGCGTGAGCGCGACACCGCCGATCGCCGGCCACGGTCCGCGCCGCAGCACGTACCGCACCATCGGGATCCAGTCGAGCCGTCTCATCCGCCGACCGCCGTCACGAGGGGCTCGAACCGCTCGTACACGACGCTCTGGGCTGCAGCGAGCGACGCCAGCGCCACGCCGGACAGTCCGAACGCCAGCCACGCGGGGCGATCGCGGCGGTGGCGGAGGACGGCGACGGCGACGAAGAACACGGCGAGCGCGATGAGGTAGGCGAGGTGCCACCAGGGCGTGGTCCGGTCGAAGCCGGACACCACGAGATCGCACAGCGCGTCGGTCTCGCCGCAGCCGACCCAGGTGTCGTGGACGAAGCCGCGCGAGATCGGGTTCAGCCAGTCGACGGCCGATGTCGGGGCACCGGCCCACATGCCGGCGAACGTCAGCTGGCTCATCGCCGCGAACGCGAGCGGCACCATCACGAGCCAGGTCGGGATCCAGCGCGCCAGCGCCACCACCAGGCACGACGCTGCGACGAGCGAGAGTGGGCCCTGCAGCATCTGCGCCACGTTGGGCCGCGGGACCCCGAGCTGCTGCCAGACGAGCGGATCCTCGGAGCGCAGCGTGTACGTGGTGCCGAGGATCGCCGACGGCCGGTGCACGATGAGCAGCACGACGAGCCAGCACAGGCCGATCAACCCGGCGGCGAGCGCGGACGCACCGTGACCGATCGATCGACGAGCCTGGTCGACCGGGACGGTGGTGTGCAGCTCCTCCGTGCCCGCCATGCGCGCTCGCAGCACCGCGAGGACCGTGTGGAACAGCATCACGAAGCCCGGCACCACGAGCGCGTAGCCGACGAGCTGGTGGTAGACGTCCTCGGCGTTGTCGGTGCGGGTGGCCGACTGGATCCACTGGGCGCTGAGCAGGAACGCGAGCCACACGGCCGGGTTGCGGACGAGCCGTCGCCCCTCCACCCGGGCGAGCTCGACGGCGACGGTGCTCACGCGACCGCCTCCTCCGGGACGCCGCCGTTGAGCAGCAGATAGCCGTCCTGCACGGTGGGTGCGAGCAGCTCGGCGTCGGCCGGCGGGTCGCCCACCATGCGGTGTCGGCCCTCACCGGTCCGCCACGACACGACCGCACCCGGGTCGGGCCGGTCGTCGACCCACACCCGCCCGGCGGCGAGCCCGGCGAGCGCCGGCGGTGTGCCGTCGAAGGCGACGCTGCCACGGTCGAGGACCACCACCCGGTCGCACAGCGCCTCGACGTCCTCGGTCATGTGCGTCGACAGCACCACGCAGCGATGGTCGGCGTGTCGCGAGATCAGCTGGCGGAACCGGAGGCGCTGCTCGGGGTCGAGGCCGACGGTCGGCTCGTCGAGCACGAGCAGCGCCGGGTCGCCGAGCAGGGCCTGCGCCAGCGTCACCCGCCGCTTCATGCCGCCGGACAGCTTGCGGATCCTCTTCGAGCGGACGTCACCGAGGTCGACCTCGTCGAGCACGCGCCGCACCTCGTCGTGACGTGCCCGCCGGTCGACGTGCTCTTTCAGGATCGCGACGTAGTCGACGAAGTCGAAGGCGGAGAAGCTGTCGTACAGCCCGAGCTCTTGAGGCACGTAGCCGAGTCGACGACGTACAGCGAGCCGGCCGGCCGCGGTGCTGGGATCGTCACCGAGGAGGCGGACCTCGCCCGAGGTCGGCGCGAGCGACGTCGCCAGGATGCGCAGCAGGGTCGTCTTGCCGGCACCGTTCGGGCCGAGCAGACCGGTGATGCCGACACCGAGGTCGAGGTCGACACCGGCGAGCGCGGGCGAGCGGCCGTACGACTTGGCCAGCGAGCGAGTGGACACGAACGGATCCATCACACCTCCCGGTACTCGTACGCCTCACGGCGTAGCACGATCACCACGACCGCCCCGACCAGCACGGCCAGCGACACGAGCTGCACCGGTCCCGTGAGCGCCCCGACCAGCGCGTCCAGGCGCAGACGAACCCGAAGGGTGAGCACGCCGGCGAACCACAGACCGGCCGCAACCGCCGCGGCCACCTCGACGGTGAGCCAGCTCGACAGCGCGAGTGCCGCGGCCACCAGCGCGAGCGCTGGCAGGAGCCACGCCACCGCGAGCCAGCCGCGGTCGAGCGACCAGGGGACCGCGAGCGCGGTGAGCGCGATCGCCGGCACCACGGCGGCCGCGGTTCGCACGAGGAGGAGCCACAGGGCCGAGATGGGGACCGCGTGACGGAGCTCACCCACCGGATCGCGGCGCAGGCCGAACAGCCACGCCGTCGCCAGCACCGGGCCGAGGGGGGCAAGGGCGAGGAACGTGACGAACGCATCGTCGTACGACGACCGGGACGCGAGCACGGCGAGGACGACGCTCATGAGCGCAGCTGCGAGGTACGAGCGGGTCGTCAACGACGTGCCGGCGACCAGGCGCGCCGACGCCTCGCCGACGCCGACCCGGCGCAGCGCGCGCTCGATCCATCCCAGCTCCGGCACGTCGAGTGCAGCGGTCAGGTCGGTCCAGATCGTGTCGAGGAGCGCCCGATCGCGGCCGTCGACCGCCCCCGCCACCGTGGCCCGACACGCATCGCAGCGCTCGAGGTGCGCCTCGACCGACGCCGAGTGGGCGCCGTCGAGTCGCCGATCGGCGTATCGCTCGGCGACCGCCTGGTCGATGTGCCAGCTCATGCCAGTGCCCCTCTCAGCTCCGCCCGTGCACGCATCATCCGTGTCTTCACCGTCCCCGGCGGGATGCCCAGCAGCTGGCCCGCCTCCCGCGTCGTCAGCCCGTCGAGGACCGTCGCCTGCACCACGGCGCGCAGCTCTGGTGACAGCGAGCGGAGCGCCCCGGCGAGATCGCCGTGCTCGGCCCCTGCCAGCACGAGCTCCTCGGCGCTCATGACCAGCTCGACATCCCGCTCGTCGGCATCCACCGGATCGGGCCGCCGCTTGCGCAGCAGGCCGATGAGCCGACGGATGCAGATCCCCCAGAGCCAGCCCGCCACCTCACCCGTGCCCCGGTACGAGCCGGCCCCACGCCACACGCCGACGAACGTGTCCTGCAGGGCCTCGGCGACGAGGCCGTCGTCCGCACATCGGTGCCGGAGCCGGGCGAGCAGCCACCCGGCGTGGCGGCGGTAGAGCTCGGCCAGCGCATCACGGTGCTCGTCGGCGACGAGCGACACCAGCTCGGCATCGCTGCATCGCTCGAATCGAGTCCCCCCCCCGACACGGTCGCGGCGCTCGTGCCTGGTGGTTCACGGTGCCGTCCGGTCGAACCGCTCGCGGCGGTCGGCGCGACCATCGCGGTGATGCGCCGTGGCCTGATCGCTCTCGCCACCGCCCTGCTCGTCGCGACGGCGTGCAGCGAGGCCGGCACCGACGAGCGCGCCGCCACCACGCCCACTGCCACCACCCCGACCGAGCCCGCAGCGGTCCCCGTCGTGCTCGACTACAGCACCACGCCGTCCGACGTCGGCGCGCTGCTCTACCTCGCGACGCACCCCGACGTCGACCTGCGGGCCGTCACGTTGCCCGGCACGGGCGAGGCCGACTGCGAGCCCGGGACCCGGACCACCCGGGCGATCCTCGCCGCGATCGGCCGCGACGACGTGCCCGTGGGCTGCACCGACGAGGGCCCGATCGAGGGCGATCGCGACTGGCCGCTCGAGTGGCGCGAGCGTGCGAACCGGTTCCCCGGGGTGACCCTGCCGACCGTGCCAGCAGCAGCGCCGCTCGATGCCCACGCCCTGCTGGCCGACACGCTCGACGAGAGCGACGAGTCGGTGACGATCGTGGCGGTCGGCCCGCTGACCAACGTGGCGCAGGTGCTGGCAGCACGGCCTGAGCTCGAGGCGGCGATCGACCGCGTGGTCGTGATGGGCGGAGCGGTCGACACAGCAGGCAACGTCGAGGGGGCACCGACCGCGGAGTGGAACCTGCACGTCGATCCGGAGGCGGCCCGCCGGGTGCTCGCGAGCGGCATCGACGTGACGCTGGTCCCGCTCGATGCGACCGACCTCGTGCCCTGGACACCGGCCCTGGCCGCGCAGGTCGCGGCTCTGACGACACCCGCGGGCGCGCTCGTGGCCGAGATGGTGTCGTCGCTCGAATCGCTCGACGGCCTCTTCCTGTGGGACGAGCTGACCGCCGTGGTGGCGGTGCGACCGGATCTCGCGACCGCCGAGGATCGAACGCTGGTGGTGGACGACGACGGTGCCACGATCGACGATCCCGGGGGGGCCAGCGTCCGCGTGGTGACCTCCGTCGACGCCGATGCGGCGACCGTGGCGTGGCTCACCGTCCTGAACGGGGGGACGGCTCCGGCCTTCGATCCCCTCGACGACGACGAGCGCCAGTACCTCGACACCGTCGCCGGTCTGTGGGCGCGGACCGCGACCGCCGGCGCCGCCGAGCCCGTGACGGCCGGCGACGTGCTCGGCCCTCTGTTCGACCGTGCCGACCGTCTGGTGGCCGACTTGGCCGAGCTGTCTCCTCCGCCGGCGTTCGCGACGCTCCACCGGCAGCTCGCTGCAGCGGTCGCGGCCTTCGCCGGCAAACGGGCCGCGGCCGAGACCGCGCTGGCCGACATCACTGTCGACGACCCCTACGGCGCTGCGAACGAGGCAGCGATCGCGATCGGCGCCGACGCCGCGCTCGGCGAGGTGGAGACAGCCTGCGACGCGCTGTCGACGGCGAGCCTGCAGCGGGGTGGCCCCGAGCTGTGCGGTGGTGCCTGAGGATCACCGGACGTCCGGCACGATCCCCTCTCGACGCGCGACCGCGACCGCCGCTCGACGATCGCTCACCCCGAGCTTGCGCATCAGGTTCGACATGTGGACGCTGGCGGTCTTCGGCGAGATGAACAGGCGCTCGGCGAGCTCGCGGTTGGTGAGGCCCTCCGCGGCCAACC
>JALOLG010000084.1 GCA_025456105.1 Ilumatobacteraceae bacterium
ACGCCTCCCACTCGTCGCGCGACCAGCCCACGATCCGGTCCTGCTCGACGCCGTCGGTGACCCTGATGAGGGTCGGCACGGTCTCGATGTCGTGGTGCCAGCTCACCGCGAGGTCGTGATCGTGCACCGCGGTCGGCGACGAGGGGAAGGCGGGATCGTCCTGCGTGTACACCGTGAGACCGATGGCGTCGGCGAGCTGGCGGAGCACCGGGACGACGGTGCGACAGGTCTCGCACTCCTCCTTCACCACGACCACCAGGCCGTCGGGGAGCGGCGGCGGGGTCGCGGTCACGCGAGGTGCTCCAGCACCAGGCGGGCGACCGCGTCGGGCTGCTCGAGCTGGAGGAAGTGCCCGGCGGCGTCGACGATCTCGACCCGCACGTGCGCGGGCGCGGAGGCGGCCGTGGCCTCCGCGAGCGACGGCCCGACGCACCCGTCGTCGCGGCCGTGCAGGTAGAGGGTGGGCTGCGAGGGCCAGTCGCCGGCCCGGGCCTCCACCGGGTCGAGCGCCGGGTCGCGCAGGCCGGCGCCGAGGGTGGCGCGGTAGTAGCCGAGAGCCGCAGCGAGGTGGGCCGGGTCGCGGAGCGCGTCCTTCACGGCGGCGACGTCGCCCGCGCGGTCGGCGTAGCCGGGCGACCAGTCGGCCCACAGGCGGTCGATGAACGCCAGGTCGTCGGCCGGCACGACGAGATCGGCGAACGGGTGCTGGAAGAAGAACATGTACCAGCTGCGGCGCAGCTGGTCGACGTCGGTGAGGAACGCGGTCATGAGCGCCGGACCGGGTGGCACGGCCATGCCGACGACGCGCCGCCATCGCTCGGGCTCGCTGTTGACGGCGCCGTAGGTGGCGGCCGCACCCCAGTCGTGCCCGACGATGACCGCACGGTCGTCGCCGCCCAGCGCCTCGTGGAGCCGGTTCGCGTCGACCGCCAGCACGGCGGCCTGGAAGCGGCCGTCGGCGGGCACCTCGGTGGGTGCGTAGCCGCGCATGAACGGCATGACCACCCGGTAGCCGGCTGCGCCGAGGACCGGCGCCAGGTGGCGCCAGCCGTGGGCCGTGTCGGGGAATCCGTGGAGCAGCAGGGCGAGCGGCCCGTCGTCGGTCCCGGCCGTGAGGCAGACGAACGTGACGCCGTTCGCTTCGACCGTCAGCGTCGGCGCAGCGGGCATGTGCGGACGGTAGCCCGACCATGCCAGACGTCACGGAGCGAGGCTTCGCCGTGCGTGGCGGGCGCCGCTACAGTCGTCGCCCATCGGGGGAACAGTCGAGGGCCTGAACGCGATGTCCGTGACGTTCCATGGTGTTCGGGGCTCCACCCCGTGCCATGGCGATGCCTGCGCGCGCTACGGCGGCAACACGTCGTGCGTCTCGGTGGAGGTGCCCGGCGAGCCGCCGATCCTGCTCGACCTCGGCACCGGGCTGCGCTACTTCGGGCTCGGTCGGCCCGCCGACGAGCCCTTCGTCGGCACCTGCCTGCTCACCCACCTGCACTGGGACCACATCCAGGGCCTGCCCTTCTTCACGCCGCTCCTGCGCCCGGGTGCCCGGCTCGACGTCTACGCCCCGGCGCAGGACGACGGTCGCACCGTCCGCGAGGTGATGGACGCCTCCATCAACCCACCGCTGTTCCCGATCGGGCTCGAGGCGCTCCCGGGCACCATCGAGTTCCACGACGTGAGCGACTCCACGTTCCAGGTGGGCTCGGTCGCGGTCACCGCGCGTCGGATCCCGCACGTCGGTCCCACGAACGGCTACCGGCTCGAGTGGAACGGGCGGTCGATCGCGTACCTCAGCGACCACCAGCAGCCGCACGACGGCTCGTTCGGGGTGACCGAGGGTGCGCTCGAGCTCTGCCGTGACGTCGATCTGCTCATCCACGACGCGCAGTACACGGGCGATGAGTTCGCGGTGAAGAGCACGTGGGGCCACTGCATGGTCGACTACGCCGTGTGGCTCGCCGGCCACGCCGGTGCCGAGCGGCTGGCGCTGTTCCACCACGATCCCGGTCGTGAGGATGCCCAGGTCGACGAGCTCGCGAGCGCGGCGGCGGCCTGCGGGCGCGCCAAGGGGATCGAGGTGTTCGCGGCCCGCGAGGGGCTCACGGTCGTCCTCGACGCGTGATCGCCACGATCGCCGCGGTCGCGCTCGGCCTGGTGCTCGTGGTCGCAGGTGCGAGCAAGGTGGCGATGGGCCCGGCCTGGCCGGCGCAGGCGTCGTCGCTCGGCGTGCCGCGGGGGATCGCCGTCGTCGTCCCGTGGGTCGAGGTCTCGGTCGGGGCCGTGCTGGCCGTCGGCATCCTGGAGCCGTGGCCGGCCGCGGCCGCGGTGCTCCTCGTGGCGGCGTTCACGGCGGTGGTCGTCGTCAACCTCGTGCGCGGCCGCCGGCCGGTGTGCGCCTGCTTCGGCAGCCTGTCGGCGCGCCCCATCGGATGGGCGACGGTGGCACGCAACGCCGTGCTCCTCGCCCTCGGCCTGGTGGCGCTCGCGGCGTGAGCCGCGTCGCTCAGGCGGTGGTGACCAGGACGAAGGCGAGCACCCGCGCTTCGTCGCGCCACGCGTCGTAGCGGCCGCTCGGCCCGGCGTGTCCGGCGCCGAGCTCGGTGCGCAGCAGCAGCGGGCGGTCGTTGGTGCGGACGGCTCGCAGCTTGGCGACCCACTTGGCGGGCTCGTGGTAGCTCACCCGCGGGTCGTTGAGCCCGGCGGTGACGAAGATCGCCGGGTAGTCGGCCGGCACGGTCGTGTCGTACGGGGAGTACGAGAGCATGTACGACGCGAACGGCTCGCTGCGCGGGTCGCCCCACTCCTCCCACTCGGTCACCGTGAGCGGGAGCGTCGGATCGCTCATGGTGGTCACGATGTCGACGAAGGGCACCTCGGCGACCGCGCTGGCGAATCGATCGGGCCGGCCCTCGGCGATGGAGAGCGTGAGGCACGCACCCACGAGCAGTCCACCGGCGCTCCCGCCGCGGATCGCCATCCGCCCGGGCGACGCGGCGCCGGTGGCGACGAGGTGGTCGGCCACCGCGAGGGTGTCGGAGAACGTGTTGCGCTTCGCAAGGAGCTTGCCGTCCTCGTACCAGCGCCGACCGAGCTCGCCGCCGCCGCGGGGGTGGGCGAGCGCCCAGACGACGCCGCGGTCGGCCAGCGAGAGCCGGGCCACCGAGAACCACGGCGCGATGGAGTACTCGTACGACCCGTAGCCGTAGAGCAGGCACGGCGCCGTGCCGTCGACGGGTGCGTCGACGCACCGGAGCACGTCGACCGGCACGCGGGTGCCGTCGGGCGCGGTGGCCCAGTCGCGCACCGACACGTAGCGGTCGAGGTCGACGTTCGGCGTCGGCGTGCGCTTCACGATCACGTGGGTGCCCGCGTCGAGATCGACGTCGAGCACGGTGGGCGGCGTCACGAGCGACTGGTGCACCACGCGCACCGTGGTGGTGTCCCACTCGGGGTTCGCGCCCAGCTCGACGTCGTGCGGGGCGTCGTCGAGGTGCAGCGACGCGACGGTGCCGTCGCGGTGCAGCACGCGCAGCTGGGGTTGGGCCTGGAACCACTCGTGGATGACGAGGTGGCCGGTGAAGGGCTCGATCGCCGTGATGCGGCGGCCCGGCTCGTGCTCGACCAGCGGCGTCCACGCGCCGGGCTCGTCGGGCGAGGCGGCCATCACCCGGAAGTCGGGTGCGTCGAGGTTGGTGAGCACGACGAGCCGGTCGCCCCAGTCGTCGACGTCGTACTCGACGCCCTCGCGGCGCGGCGCGACGACGACCGGTGGTGCCGTCGGCTGGTCGGCGGGGACGAGCCATGCCTCGCTGGTGAGCTTGCTCCCCGTGTGGATCACGATCCAGCGGTCGGTGCGGGTGGCGCCGACGCTCACGAAGAACCGCTCGTCGGGCTCGGTGAGCACGACGACGTCGTCCGACTGCGGCGTGCCGAGGCGGTGGCGCCACACCTGGTGCGGTCGCTCCTGCTCGTCGGGGGTCACGTAGAAGAGGTGCTCGCCATCGGCGGCCCAGGCGACGCCGGCCCAGGCCGTGGTGTCGTGCACCTCGTCGGGCAGGTCGAGACCGGTGACGAGGTCGCGGACCCGCAGCGTCGAGCGCTCGTCGCCCGTGGTGTCGGCCGACCATGCGGCGAGCGAGTGGTCGGGGCTCACCTCGAACGCACCCAGGTGGAAGAACTCGTGCCCCTCGGCCTCGCGGTTCTGGTCGAGCAGCACCGTCGCTTCGGCGTGGTCGGCCGACTCGCCCCGGCAGTGGATCGGGTACGAGCTGCCCTCCTCGGTGCGCGTGACGTACCACCACGGTCCGTGTCGGACCGGTGCGCTCGTGTCGGTCTCCTGCACCCGGCTCTTGATCTCGCCGAACAGCGTCTCGACGAGCTCGTCGTGCGCTGCGAACCACTCGTCGGCGTGGGCGTTCTCGGCCCGGAGGTAGGCGATGGTGTCGGGGTCGTCCCGATCGCGGAGCCACGCCCACGGGTCGTCGGCGTCGCCGGTGGGGCGGTGCCAGGTGTGACGGATCTGCTTCGCGGTCGGGCCTGACATCGGCGGCAGGGTAGGCGGTAGCGTGCCCTTCCACCATGCGTGTGTGGATCGACCAGGACCTGTGCACCGGCGACGGCCTCTGTGTCGACCACTGCCCCGACGTGTTCGTGCAGCTCGAGGACGGGATCGCCTACGTGGCCGAGGTCGGTGTCCCGCTCAACGACCCGGGTGGGTCGGGCAGCCTGGCGATCGTGCCCGAGCGCCACGTGCGGGCCGTCGTGGAGGCCGCCGAGGTGTGCCCTGGGGAGTGCATCTTCATCGAGCTCGACCCGGCGGCGGTCGCCGGCGAGCGGCTCGACGAAGCCGCCGCCTGACCCGTCCGGCCCGTGTCGCTCGGCGTGGCGCGCCGCCGTCGAATTGTTACTATGTGCGTAGTGGAAATCCCGGCTGCCACCTCGCAGCGGGTCGTTCACGGACGGAGCACGCGATGACATCTTTCGATCTCGACCTCACCAAGTACAGCCTCGGCTGGAGCGACGAGGTGGAGTACGCGTTCACCCCGGCCAAGGGGCTCAACCCCGGGGTGGTCGACCAGATCTCGTGGTGGAAGGGCGAGCCGCGCTGGATGACCCAGTTCCGCCAGCGCAGCCTCCGGCTGTTCGAGCGCAAGCCGATGGCCGAGTGGTTCGCCGTGAACATGCCCGACATCGACTTCCAGGACATCTACTACTACCTGAAGCCCTCGGGTGAGCAGGTCGACGAGTGGGACGAGCTCCCCGAGCAGATGAAGGCCACCTACGAGAAGCTCGGCATCCCCGAGGCCGAGCGCAAGTACCTCGCCGGCGTGACGGCGCAGTACGAGTCGGAGGTCGTGTACCACAAGAACCGGGAGGACCTGGAGGCCCAGGGGATCCTGTTCTGCGACATGGATACGGCGCTGCGCGAGTACCCGCAGCTCGTGAAGCAGTACTTCGGCACGGTGATCCCGCCGGGCGACAACAAGTTCGCGGCGCTCAACTCGGCCGTGTGGTCGGGCGGCTCGTTCATCTACGTCCCACCGGGCGTCGAGGTGGAGATGCCGCTGCAGGCGTACTTCCGCATCAACTCCGAGAACGCCGGTCAGTTCGAGCGCACGCTGATCATCGCCGACGAGGGTTCGCAGGTGCACTACATCGAGGGCTGCTCGGCGCCGGTGTACACCAGCGACTCGCTGCACTCAGCCGTGGTGGAGATCGTCGTGAAGCCCGACGCCCGGGTCACCTACACCACCATCCAGAACTGGTCCCCCAACGTCTACAACCTGGTCACCAAGCGGGCGCGCGTCGAGGCTCGGGGCCACATGGAGTGGATCGACGGCAACATCGGCTCGAAGCTCACGATGAAGTACCCGAGCGTGTACCTGGTGGGCGAGGGTGCCACGGGTGAGGTGCTCTCGGTGGCCTACGCGGGCGCCGGCCAGCACCAGGACGCCGGGGCGAAGATGGTGCACGCCGCGCCGAACACGTCGTCGAAGATCGTCTCGAAGTCGATCAGCAAGGACGGCGGCATCACCACCTACCGCGGCCTGGTGCGCGTCGACGAGGGCGCGCACGGCTGCAAGAGCCACGTGCAGTGCGACGCGCTGATCCTCGACGAGGACTCCACGAGCAAGACGCTGCCGTACATGGAGGTGGGCGAGCGCGACGCCCGCATCGGGCACGAGGCGACGGTGTCGAAGATCGCCGACGAGCAGATCTTCTACCTCCAGAGCCGCGGGCTGTCCGAGGAGCAGGCGATGAGCATGGTGGTGAACGGCTTCATCGAGCCGATCACGCGCACGCTGCCCATGGAGTACGCGGTGGAGTGGAGCCGGCTCATCGAGCTGCAGATGGAAGGCTCGGTCGGGTGACCGAGCTCGGTGGCACAGCTCGGTCGGCTGACCGAGCCGGTCCGCGGCCCCATTCCCCCTAGGCTCGCTCGCCATGCCGATGCGGACGGAGTGCAAGCACTTCGAGAGCCGGTCGTATCCCAACGGCGACACGGTGCGGAAGTGCAACCTCGATCTCGCGCCCGACGCGCCGTGGCGCTGCCCGGAGCCGTGCCCGAAGTACGAGCGTCGGCTCGCC
>JALOLG010000085.1 GCA_025456105.1 Ilumatobacteraceae bacterium
CATCCTCGACCCGGCCACGTGACCCGAGTGCGAGCGTCCGCCCGAGTGCGGCCGTCGCCCCCTCCGGTCCGCTGACACTCGGTCGGACGGTGGCACTCGGGTCAGGTGTGGCGGATCGTCATGCCACCGTCGACCGGGATCACGGCACCGTTCACGAAGCTCGATGCCGGTAGGCACAGGTTGAGCGTCATCTGGGCCACCTCCTCGGGGATGCCGTACCGGCGCAGCGGGACGCGCCGCCGGGCGTAGGTCTCCTTGGCGTCGTCGGGGATCGACGCGGTCATGCCGGTGAGGATCGGCCCCGGGCAGATGCAGTTGACCGTCACGCCGTGGCGACCCAGCTCGACGGCGAAGCTCTTGGTGAGCCCGACGACCCCGGCCTTCGACGCGGCGTACGCCGCGAGCCCGGCCGTGGTGACGATCGCCTCCGTCGATGCGATGTTGACGATCCGACCGGCACCCGACGCCGCGAGGTGCGGCAGGGCGAGGCGGATCAAGCGGGCGTGGGCGGTGAGGTTCACGTCGAGCGTGCGCGCCCAGTTGGACTCGAACTCGTCGTCGGGCTGGAACGCCGACGTCACCAGCGAGACGCCGGCGTTGTTCACGAGCGCCGTGATGCCACCGCACCACTCGACGGTGCGCGCCACGAGGTCGGCCAGCTGCGCCGGGTCGGCGACGTCGCAGACCACGCCGAGCGCGGCGTGCTCACCGTGCGCATCGCGGATCTCGTCGACGACCGCGTCGACGCGCTCGCCGCCGAGATCGGCCACCACCACCCGGGCACCCTCGTCGGCGAACAGGTGCGCCGTGGCCCGGCCCATGCCGCTCGCCGCCCCGGTGACGATCGCGCCGACGCCGGCGATCGAGCGCGAGAGCGTGCTCAGGCGCGCCAACGCTGCAGCCCGCCCATGCCGTACTGCTTCAGGATCAGCGCCCGAGTGGGCGTGATCGCCACGAACGCCGTGTCGGGCGATCCCTCGGGCCCGCCGGGCGCGAAGGCACTCAGGTCGTAATCGAACACGCCGGTCCACAGGCGTCGCTTGGTCTCGACGTCGCTGAACACCTCGGCGGTGCCCCACACCTCGACGCCGTCACCGGTCTCGGTGACCTGCCAGTGCAGCGCCACCTTCGGGTTGTGCGCGACGTTGCGGGCCTTCACCGAGTCGACCCCGACCATCGCCCACAGCACGTCGCCCTCCCAGCACGGGTGCACCGGCACCACGTCGGGCTCGCCGTCGGCGCCCACCGTGGCCATGTGCGCCCACGGGCTGAGCCCGGTGGCGAAGTCCTTCACCTCGTCCAACGTGCAGTCGTCGCTCATCTCGTCCCCTCTCGTCGCGCTGGCGTGCGCATCGTGGCAGATCGGGGCCGTCGGTCAGGACGTGAGCAGCCACTCGACGCCGTCGGGGGTGTCGCGCACCTCGATGCCGGCGGCGGCGAGGCCGTCGCGCAGCGCATCCGACACGGCGAACGCCTTCTCGGTGCGAGCGACCGCGCGAGCGCCGAGCGCCGCCTCCACGACCGGGCCGACGACCTCGCGGACGTCGCGGAGACCGCCGACGGCCGCCTCACCGAGGCGGACGACCATCGTCCGGAGCGACGCGCGCGCGGAGTCGACCTGGTCCGACTGGAGCGTGTCCCGCGACCACTCGACGATCGCGGATTCGAGGTGGAGCACCGCGGCGACGGCGCCATCGGCGTCGCGATCCGCGATCGCCCGGTCGAACTCCGCCTCGTGGCGTGCGGTCGCCGCCTCGAGCGAGTCGTCGGCCGCTGTCGGCTCGACCGCCGTCACCGGAGCGGCGACGGCGGGAGCGACGGCGGGGGCACCCGACACCGGGCCGCCGGCACGGAGCACCTCGACCGAGAGCACCGCACCGGACTCGAATCGGACGGACGCGCCGTCGCGACGCAGCGTCAGCCCGCCCTTGCCGACGACCTCGACCGTGTCGGCCTCGACGTCGACCAGGATGCCGGTGTGCTCGTCGATGCCGAGCACGTACGCCCCGTCGGGCAGCTCGCGCTCGAGCATCGTGAGGCGTCGCTCGCCGAGGTAGCAGAAGCGGGTGTCGTGGTTGCCGCCCTCGGCGTTGTCGTAGTGCGGGATCACGGCCGCGTGCACGCCGATCACCCCGAGCACGTCGAGCCCGGGGAGCCAGTGAGGATCGGCGCCGACCTTGTAGATCTCGTACACGGGGACCGTGCGGACCCCGAGGGTGAGCGCGGCCGCCGACGAGAACACGAGGGCGCCTCCCTGCCGCAGCTTCGACGCGAGCACCTCGGGCACCGCGGTGCCGGCCCACTGCCCGAGCGCGAACGACGGGCTGCCCGGTCCGGCGAACACCCAGTCGGCGGCCCGCAGCCGGGCGATCGCCGACTCGACCGCGACGACGTCGCCCGTGTCGGTGCGGCCGAGGCCGGCGATCTCCACCGTCCGGCCGACGGCGTCGCGGAAGTACTCGGTCATGCGCTCGGCGAGGATCGGGGCGTTCTCCTGGAACCCGAAGGGGGTGTCGAGCACCACCGCGCGCGGGTCGGGCCCGAGGCGCTCGAACACCATGCGGTGCGGCGCCTTCATCGTGGGAGCGGTCTCACCGGAGCCCATGATCGCGAGCAGGCGGGGTCGGGTCACGGGTGGATCTCCTCGGTGGGTCGACCGGACCAGTGCTCGGGACCGGCCGTCGCGGCGGCTCGGAGCACCTGCGCGACCAGGACCGGGTGCTGGGCGTGGACGTCGTGGTGGGCGGGCCGGAACCACACCGCCCGGCCCTGCGGCAGCGCCGCCAGCGCCGCGTCGACTGCGTCGTGCTTGGAGTGGGTCCAGGCGACGTCGCCCGTGTCGGCGACGATCAGCAGGACGGGCACCTCCATCGCGCCGTACCGCGACATCGGTGAGTGCTCCCAGAGCCCGCGCAGCACGGTGAGGTGCCGGTCGAACGTGAGCCAGGGAGCGACCGTGCCGTCGTCGCGCACCTCGAAGTTGGCGAGCGTCCCGGCCCTGCCCTCCGGCGGCCAGTCGGCGGCCGATGTGGCGAGCCACTGCTCGAGCCGGTCGAGGGGCGTGCCCGCCAGGCGCGGCGGCGCGAGGGCTGCGGCGGCGTCGTCCCACTCGGGGAACCTCGTGCGCAGGTCGATGAACCCGCCGTCGACGCAGGTGACGAGCCGCACGGCCGCCGGGTGTCGGAAGCCCAGCTCGAGCACCACGTTGCCACCCCACGACTGCCCGGCGACCGCCGGTCGCTCCCAGCCGAGGTCGGCGATGAGCAGCGCGAGGTCGTCGGCGACGGTGGGCACGTCGAAGCCGTGATCGGGCTTGGAGGACCGCCCGTGTCCGCGCTGGTCGACCGCCACGACGCGGTGACCGGCGGCGGCCAGCTGCGCGGCGACGCCGTCCCACAGGCGGGCGTTCGATGCGAGCCCGTGCACCAGCAGCCACGGGACGGCCGTCTCGTCGACCTCGGGGGGCTCCCAGTGGAGGGCGTGCAGCTCGACACCGGAGGCGAGTGCGTGCCACTCCGGGTGGGCGATCGGCCGCGTCACCGAGCGGCCTCCAGCAGCGAGTCGAGCAGGCGCATCATCCGCACGGAACGCTCGACGGGGCGGGGCCATTCCGATCGGCCACGGACGGCAGCGGCGAACGCGCCGATCATCCGCTCGTATGGATCACCGGGGTCCACACGAACCTCGGTCGATCCGCCGTCCGGAGTCACGATCTCGATCGCCTCGGCCGTCGCTCCTCCCGTGTGCGCCTCGCTCGCGAGCACGATCGTCCCCTGGTCACCCCGGTACTCGAGCCGCTGCACCTCGGGCTCGACGAACGAGCACCTGGCGTGCGCCACCCGTCCGCCGAGCCATCGCACCTCGGCGGCGAACGTCGCATCGACGCCCGATGCCGACCAGGTGGCGTCGGTCGACACCGACTCGACCTCGTCGCCCCACAGCTCGAGCGCCGGACCGAGGCAGTAGATGCCGACGTCGAGCAGCGCCCCTCCCCCGTGCACCGGGCTCCACCGGTAGTTGGCGCCAGCCGACGGTGGCAGCGTGAACGTGAACGTGCCCACCACCTCGGTCACCTCCCCGATCCGGCCGGTGCGCGCCAGCTCGAGCGCTCGCGACCAACGCGGGTCGAACGGCGTCATCCACGCCTCGGCGAGCACCACCCCGCTTCGCCGTGCTGCGGCCACCATGGCCTCGGCATCCGCGGCCGACGGCGCGATCGGCTTCTCGCACAGCACGTGTCGACCCGCGGCCGCGATCCGCTCGACCCACGGTCGGTGCGCGTCGTTGTGCAGCGGCACGTAGACGGCCTCGACGTCAGGGTGCTCGATCACCGCGTCGTAGCCGTCGACGGCGAGGTGGCGCCACGGGTCGGGCACCGGACCACCGGCCGACGCCACCGCCACGAGCCGGGTGCTGGGCGAGCGAGCGATCGCGGGCAGGACCGCCCGGGTCGCCACCACGGAGCGAGCGCCGATCACCCCGATGCCGACGGGTCGACCGGCGGTCACGGCAGCTCGACGAGCTCGCCGCCGGCAGCCGCCGACCGGTGCGCCGCCTCGAGGACCGCGACGACGTCGCGCGACTCCTCCGGCCGTACGGCGAGCGGCTCACCGAGGAGCAGGTGGTCGGCCAGGTTGCGATGGAAGGCCCACCCCGGGTGCGGCACCGGAGCGACGAGCATCTCGACCTGGTTGCCCACGCCGTCGTAGCGGACGACGCGCAGGTCGACGGGCGCCTCGGCGTGGTGCGACACCGTCACGCGGTGGCCACGGCCCGGCTCGATGGTCTCGCTGCGGACGGGGCGGTAGTCGCCCGCGAGCGTTCCGGCGGTGCCCTGCACGTAGAACTTCGGGCGACGGATCGCGGCGACGTCGGACTGACGGAAGGTGGCTTCGCGCCCGTCGGCCCACTGCATCCAGAGCCCGACCTGATCGGCGTTGGTGGTGTCGTGCCAGACCCGGGTGTGGGCGGTGCACAGCAGCCTGGTGGGTGGCACGCCGTAGAGCTGCAGGATCCAGTCGACGTGGTGCGATCCCCAGTCGTAGATGGCGCCACCCGACACCGACTCCTCGGAGTGCCATGCCCGGCAGGGGTGCTCGAAGCCGCCCACGAACGTCTCGACGTTGAACACGTCACCGATCTCGCCGGACTCCACCACCCGGCGCAGCGCCAGCCAGTCGGTGTCCCATCGTCGGCTCTGGTGCACCGTCAGCACCCGGCCGGTGTCGGCCGCGAGGCGCACCAGCGCGTCGGCGTCGTCGCGCCGCAGGCACATCGGCTTCTCGATCACCACGTGCTTGCCTGCGAGCAGCAGGGTCCGGGCGACCTCGGCGTGGTGCACGGGTGGCGTGGCGACCACGGCGACATCGACGTCGGGATCGGCGGCGAGCGAGGCGGCGTCGGCGTGTGCGTGCAACCCCGGGAAGTCGGCGCCGGCGGCCTCGAGACGCTCGGTGACCGGGTCCGCGGCCGCGACGAACCGCAGCCCGAGCGTCTCGTCCGCGGCGAGCCCGTGCAGGTAGCCCATCCCGCCGAACGGGCCGTAGCCGACGACCCCGAGCCCGAGGGGACGCGACGGTGCAGTCACATCGGGGCGCCCGAGCCGGTCGATCACGCGGCAGAGGGTGGCGTGCGCCTGCAACCCGTCGACGTCGACGATGCCGACGGCGATGACCGCGCCGGCGCCGATCCGACGACGCACGATCGTGGGGCGGTGCTCGAAGCGCACGCTCGTCGTGGCCACGACGTCGACCCCGGAGTCGACCGGGCGCAGGGTCCGCAGCGCCGTGACGATCGGCACCTCGAGGTCGAGCCGGGCCGTGTGCGGACCCTCGACGAGGGTGACGAACCACTCCGCACGCGGCAGCTCGTCGACGACCCGGACACCCAGGAGCCGAGCGGCGCACTCGTCGCCGGGCTCGGGGACCACCAGCACCCTGGCACCGGCGGCGACGGCCCGCTCGAGCTCGGGCACACGCTCGGAGGGGATGCGGCCAGTGATCAGCTCCATGGCCCGGCCGAAACTACCCAGGCGCCGGATCCCGCTCCCGCTGCAGCGCGCATTGCAGGCAGGTTGCAAGTAGGGTCGGCGAGGTGATCCCCCGCACTGCGCTCGTCGCGCTCACCGTCGCTCCCCTCCTCGTGCTGGCTGCATGTGGCGACGACGACTCGTCCGACTCCGGCTCGTCGGCCGACGATCGCCTGCGCGTCGTCACCACGGTGGCCCCGATCACCTCGATCGCGGCGAACGTGATCGGCGACCGGGCCGAGATCGTCGGCGTGGTGCCCGAGGGCACCAACTCGCACACGTTCGAGCCGCCGCCGTCGGCGGCCGAGCTGCTCAGCACCGCCGACGTCGTGTTCATCAACGGCCTCCAGCTGGAGGAGCCCACCAAGGAGCTGGCCATCGCGAACCTGCCCGAGGGCGCCCCGCTGGTCGAGCTCGGCGACCTCACGATCTCGCCCGAGCAGTACAAGTACGACTTCTCGTTCCCGGAGTCGGAGGGCAAGCCGAACCCGCACCTGTGGACCGACCCGACGCTCGTCAAGGTGTACGCCGACCTGATCCGTGACACCATGTCCGAGAT
>JALOLG010000086.1 GCA_025456105.1 Ilumatobacteraceae bacterium
CACCCCGTGACCATCGTGTTACGGGGACTGCCAGCGAGAGCGTTCAGCCGAGCTTCGGCAGACCGCGCTTGAGGTTGCGGATGGCCTGCTGGATGCGCTTCTCGTTCTCGATCAGCGCGAACCGCACGAAGCCCTCGCCACCCGGCCCGAAGCCGACGCCCGGCGACAGCGCGACATCGGCGTCACGCACGATCAGCGAACAGAACTCGACCGAGTCCATCTCGGCGTACGGTTCGGGGATCGGCGCCCACACGAACATCGAGCCGCCCGGCTTGGGGATGTCCCAGCCGATGCGGCCGAGACCCTCGATGAGCGTGTCGCACCGGCGCTCGTAGGTGCGGCAGATCTCCTTGGGGAAGTCACTCGCCTCGTTGAGGGTGACGGTGGCGGCGATCTGCACCGGCTGGAACATGCCGTAGTCGAGGTAGCTCTTGAGCTTCACCAGCGCCTGGACCACCTCGGCGTTGCCGAGGAGGAACGCGGTGCGCCAGCCGGCCATCGAGAAGCTCTTGGTCATCGAGTACAGCTCGACCGCGCACTCCTTGGCGCCCTCGGCCTGCAGGATGCTGGGCGGCTGCACGCCGTCGAAGCCCACGTCGGCGTAGGCGAAGTCGTGCACGACGATCATCTCGCGCTCGCGGCAGAAGTCGACGACGCGCTGCATGAAGTCGAGATCGACGACCGCACCGGTGGGGTTGTGCGGGAACGAGATCACGAGCACGCGCGGCTTGGGCCAGCCGATGTCGTAGGCAGTGGTGAGGCTCGCGAAGAAGTCGTCGGCGAAGTGCTCGCGGGCGCCCGGGTGGGTGAGGCCGCGCATCGGCACCTGGCGCAGGTCGGCGCCGGCGAAGAGCGGGCCGTAGATGTGGATCGGGTAGCTCGGGCTGGGCACGATCGCGGCGTCGCCCCGGTCGAGCAGCACCCACATGAGGTGGCTGAAGCCCTCCTTCGACCCGATCGTGTTGGTGACCTCGAGGTCGGGGTCGAGCTGCACGCCCCACGTGCGGTCGTAGTAGCCGACGATGGCCTCGCGCAGCTTGGGGAGGCCCCGGCTGAGCGAGTACCGGTGGTTGCGCGGCAGCTGCGCCGCTTCGGCGAGCTTGCGGACGGCGATGTCGGGCGAGGGGATGTCGGGGTTGCCGAACCCGAGGTCGATCACGTCGGCGCCTGCCCGGCGTGCCTCGATCTTCAGGTTGTTGATGATCGTGAACACGTACGGGGGCAGGTTCGAGATCCGACGGAACTCCATGGCTCGCACGCTACAAGGTGATCCGAACGGCCATGTGGGAGGATCCGCACATGCGCGAACCCGCCCCCGACTGCGTCTGGGTCGTCATCGAGATCCCACGTGGCAGCCGCAACAAGTTCGAGATCGACCACGACACCGGACGGGTGGTGCTCGACCGCCGGCTGTTCACGGCCACCACGTACCCGGCCGACTACGGCTTCCTCCCCGAGACGCTCGGCGGCGACGGCGACCCGCTCGACGCGCTCGTGCTGCTGGAGGACCCGGTGTACCCGGGCGTGTGGGTGGAGGCCCGGCCGATCGGCGTGCTCTACATGCGCGACGAGGCCGGCGAGGACGCCAAGCTGATCTGCGTGCCGCCCAAGGAGCCGCGCTGGGCCAAGGTGCACGACATCGAGGATCTGCCCCCGCAGCTGATGGCCGAGATCCAGCACTTCTTCGAGGTGTACAAGGCACTCGAGCCCGACAAGCACTCCTCGACCGCCGGGATGGGCGGCCGCGAGCAGGCCTGGGCCGAGATCCGCGACGGGCGCGCGAACTACCCGGGGCACTGACGATGAGCGAGCCCCGCGAGTTCCGCCAGGGCCGGTTCACCCGGCTCCCCGGCGCCACCGAGATCCTGCTGGTGCGCCACGGCGAGTCGCAGGCCCACGTCGAAGGCGAGCTGCTGCCGATGCTCGACGGCCAGGGCGACCCGGCGCTGCACCCCGAGGGCGTCGTGCAGGCCGAGCAGACCGCGCACCGGCTGGCCACCACGGGCGAGCCGATCTCGGCGATCTACGTCACGACGCTGCGGCGCACCCACCAGACGGCGGCGCCGCTCGCCCAGCGGCTGGGCATCGAGCCGATCGTCGAGCCCGACCTGCGCGAGGTGTTCCTCGGCGAGTGGGAGGGCGGCGTGTTCCGCCAGCAGCTCGCCGACGGCCACCCGATCGGCCAGCGAGTGATGGCCGAGGGCCGCTGGGACCTGATCCCCGGCGCCGAGCCGGGCCACGAGTTCGAGGCTCGTGTCCGGCGCGGCATCTCCTCGATCGCCGGGCGACACCCCGACCAGACGGTGGTCGCGGTGGTGCACGGCGGGGTGATCGGCATGGCGCTCACGATCGCCACCGGTGCGAGGGGCTTCGCCTTCATCGGTGCCGACAACGCCTCGATCACCCACCTCGTCGTGCTCGGCGACCACTGGATCGTGCGCTGCTTCAACGACACCTCGCACCTGCACCCGACGTTCACGCGCTCGGCGTAGCGCGACCGCGCTCGTCGGCCAGGAGCGCCGCGCCGAGCGCGCCGGCGAGCTCGCCGGTCTCGGCGACCACGATCTCGGGGAGCGGGCGAGACGCCGACGCGTACAGCAGCTGCTCGAACCACCGCCGCACCGGGCCGAGGTGCAGGTCGGCGGCGTGGCTCAGCCCCCCACCCACCACGATGCGGGCCGGGTCGAGCGCGTTGGTGAGGTTCACGAGCCCGATCGCCACCCAGCGGGCGAACTCGTCGATCACCGCGAGCGCATCCTCGTCGCCCTCCCTGGCGGCACGATCGACGTGCTCACCGCGCACGGCCTCGGGGTCGCCACCGGCGAGGACCACCACCCGCTGGGCACGCCGCCCCTCCGCCGCCTCGCGAGCGAGGCGGGCGAGGCCGGCACCCGAGGCGTAGCGCTCCCAGCAGCCGCGCTGACCGCACGGGCAGCGCGGCCCCGCCGGGTCGACCACCATGTGGCCGTACTCGCCGGTGAAGCCGTTGCGGCCGCGCTGGAGCCGGCCGCCCAGCACCAGCCCACCGCCGATGCCGGTACCCAGCCCGACGAACACCAGGTCGTCGACGCCGCGACCGGCGCCCAGGCGCCACTCGGCGAGCGTGGCGCAGGTGTTGTCGCTCTCGACCTCGACGGCGTGGCCGAGCCGCTCGGCGAGCAGCCGGGCGACGTCGAGCTGGTCGGACCCCACCAGGTTGGGCGCTGCTCGGAGCACGCCATCGAAGGTGACCAGGCCCGGCACCCCCACCCCGAGCCGGTCGTACGGCCCGATCGCACGGGCCACCTCGACGATGGCGTCGAGCACGGCGTCGCCCCCGCGCGGCCCGGGGTCGCGAGGCGTGGCCCGCCGGACCTGGTGCACGACCGACCCGTCGGGGTCGACCACCACGCCGAGCACCTTGGTGCCCCCGACGTCGATGCCGGCGCGACGACCGGCGGCGCTCACGCCTCGGCGCGCGCTTTCAGCTCCTTGACCGTGTTGAGGATGCGCACCTCGGCCCGCCGCTTCACGAAGCCGGGCATCGGCACGACGAGCTCGATCTGCAGGTCGTACTGCACGTCGGTGCCACCGTCGGGCGTGGAGGCGAAGCGGTAGCCGCCGTCGATCCGCCGCTGGATGTCGCCCTTCACGAGCGACCAGCGCAGCGCCGACGGCGCATCGCTGTAGTCGTAGACGAGGGTGTAGTGCGTGCTGCGGCCGATCGCGGCCGAGCGGAACTCCACCTGCAGCGGGCGCCCCTGCTCGTCGCGCTGGGTGACCACCGCCTCCTTCACGTCGTGGGCCCACTCCGGGTAGCGCTCCATGTCGAGCACGATGTCCCACACGGCCTCGAGCGGCGCGGCGATGGTGATCGACTCGGTGGCGGTCTCAGCCATGGTCCGTAGTCTGCCCGATCGGACCCGCCGGATCGTGGCTGCGGGGCGGGAAGTCGCCGTGGTAGGCGGCCCAGACGCCGTTGAGGCCGAAGCCGAGCATCGGCACGAGGAACCCGAGCGCGAGCGACGAGCCGGGCGAGCCGTCGGGCCCGTTGGGCCGGGCGAACGTCGTGGCGATCGCCACCAGCACCTGCACCGTGAGCGCGCCGTTCATCACCCGCCGCACGCCGGCGGGGATGGGATCGCCGATCAGCAGGTACAGCTGGGCGACGCCGATCTCGTCGGTGCGGCTGCGCTGGACCGCGTTCCAGAACGACCACGCGAACGCCGCGACTCCGACGAAGAACAGCACGAGCGCCGTGATCGCGCCCACCCACTGGGCGAACGTCGAGAAGCTGACCGCGGCGAACACGGCGGTGAGGGCGAACACCACCGTGAGCGCGACGTCGAGCTGGATGACAGCCTCACCCGGGCGGGCAGCCGACTCGGACGGGGCGGAGTCGTTCACGGCGCTCATCCTGCCGTGACACCGAGCGAGGCGGCCAACCTCGCGGCCAGCACGTCGTACGAGAACTCGGCCACCGCGCGGCGCCGTGACTCCTCGCCCATGCGGGCTCGCCGCGCCCCGTCGACGAGGAGCTCGTGGATGGCGTCGGCCGCGGCGACGTGATCGTCGGGTCGGCGCACGACGATGCCGGTCTCGCCGTCGGCGACCGCTTCGGCGGCACCACCGGAGTCGCCGGCCACCTGTGGGACCCCGCACGCCGCCGCCTCGACGAACACGATCCCGAACCCCTCCTGCTCGAGCCCCGCCCAGCGGTTGCGGCACAGCATGGTGAACACGTCGGCGCAGCCGTACAGCAGCGGGAGGTCGTCGTGGGACACCCGCCCGAGGAACTGCACCGGTGCGTCGAGCTCGGCCGCGAGGCGGCGCAGCCGCGCGTCGTCGCGACCCCGGCCGGCGATCGCGAGCACGAGATCGGGGTGCCGCGACCGCAGTCGGGCGGCGGCCCGGATCGCCGTGTCGAAGCCCTTGCGGGGCACGAGGCGCGAGATCGACACCACCAGCTCGGCGTCGACGGGGAGCCCGAAGTGCTCGCGGGCAGCCGCCACCTCGGCGGCGCCGAGGGGCCGGAACCGCTCGACGTCGACACCAGGTGGCACCACCGTGACCGGCAGCGGCCGGCCCGCGGCGTGCTCGGCCTCGGCGGCCGGGTAGCCGCCGGCGGCGACGACGTGACGGGCCCGCCGCAGCACGTAGGCGAGGCCCTGGCGGCTCCCGGGCAGTCGACCCGGCACCGTCACCTCGGCGCCGTGCAGCACGACGTCGTACGGGAGCCGCAGGGAGGGCCCGACCAGCCCGAGCGGCACGGCCGGGTCGAGCACGACGAGGTCGGCTCCGAAGTCGGCGGCCATGCGGTCGATGCGCTGGACCATCAGCGGATGCGGCAGGAGCACGGGCTCGGGCACCCGCTCGATGCGGAACGCCTGCTCGGCGTCGAACTCGGCGGCGCCCTGGTAGGGCGACGTGAGCACCGCGAACGAGTCGGGCGGCAGCCGCCGCCACCACTCCCACAGCAGCGACTGGATCCCGCCGATCTTGGGTGGGAAGTCGTTGGTGACGAGGAGGTGCTTCACGCCGGCACCCGCTCGCGCAGGTGGGCCAGCGCCCACGCTGCGTGCTCGCGCAGCACCGGGTCGGCATGGTGGAGGTGCCGCTCGAGCGCCTCGACCACGGCCGGGTCGTCGGGCCGGCCCACGTTGCCGAGCACGACGAGCGCGTTGCGCCGCCACCACCGCGGGTCGCGGTCGTGCAGGTAGAAGCGGCCGAAGCGCTCGAGGAGCTCGGCGTCGGAGGCCGCAAGCACCGCCAGCAGGTCGATGGTGGTCGTGGCCGCCGGGTCGGCCGGGCGCGCCTCGCGACGGCCCAGGTGGATCGTGGGCGGGCACACCTCCTGGCAGTCGTCGCAGCCGTAGAAGCGATCGCCCACGGCGGCGCGGTGCTCGAGCGGGATCGTGCCGGGCCGCTGGAGCAGCCACGACAGGCAGCGCCGGGCGTCGACCACGCCGGGCGCGACGATCGCCCCCGTGGGGCAGCCGTCGAGGCACCGCCGGCACGTGCCGCACCCGTCGGGCACCGGTGCCGACACGGGGTACTCGGCGGTGGTGACCACCGAGCCGAGCACGAACCAGCTGCCGGCGCCGGGCACCAGCACGTTGGCGCTCTTGCCGTACCAGCCGAGCCCCCCGAGCACCGCCACCTCGCGGTCGACGATCGAGTTGTCGTCGGCGAACGCGACGGCGCGCTCGTCGCTGCGCCGCAGCCGGTGGGCGATGGCGCGCAGCCCCTGCCGGAGCGGGGCGTAGTGGTCGACGTGGGCGTAGCGGGCGATCCGCCCGACGGGCCCGCCCGGGTGCCCGGGTTCGTGCGAGGCGGCGGCAGGCTCGTCGACCGCGTAGGAGCGGGCGCCGACGATCACGCTCCGGGCGCCGGGGACGGCCCGGCCCGGGTCGGTGGAGCGATCGGGGTTGCGGTAGGTGAACTGCATCGTGTCGTGCAGGCCGGCCGCCTTGCGCTCGTGCAGCGCGGTGCGCGCCCGCTCGAGCACCGCCGCGGGCGCCACGCCCAGCCGGTCGATGCCGTGCTCGTGCGCCAGCTCGCGGAGCTCGTCGAGCGTCGGCAGCGGTTCGGGGCGACGCACGGCGGCCGAGGGTGAGCCGCACCGGTGCCTCACCGGCGAGCACGTGCGAGATCACGCAGTCGGCGCAGGCCGAGGTGCCGTTGCCTGCGCACCCGTCGCAGTCGACGACGAGCCAGCTGCGCGACCCGGCGGAGGGATGTTGGCGCCGTGCCCCGGCGAACGGGTCGCCCCCGGTGGCGCTGCGGTCATCTCGATCACGACGATCAGCCATGCGCCCACCATCGCACGGGGGTGTCACAGAGTTCCCCGGCACGGAACCTGTCAACCGGTTTGAGACAGGTTCGGTTCGGGTTGGTTGATCCAGGTGATGTCGGG
>JALOLG010000087.1 GCA_025456105.1 Ilumatobacteraceae bacterium
GCCCGAGATGCGGAACCCGCTGTGGCCCCGCGTGTGGCCGGGGAGGTGCACCGCCTCCACCGTGACGCCGCCGAGGTCGAACACGTGGCCGTCGTGGAAGCCCTCGGCGTCGGGGCGGGGTGCGTAGTGGAACTGCTCCACCACCACCGGTGCGAACGCCGACCACGTGGCGTCGTCGAGGCCGTAGACCTCCCGCAACCCGTCGAGCTCGCGCGCGCCCCGCACGTCGTCGTGGTGGAGGTGGACACGGGCGTCGGCGAACAGGCCGTTGCCGGCCATGTGGTCCTCGTGGGCGTGGCTGTTGACGACGGCGTCGATGCGGGCCGGCGCGCCACCGCGCTCGACGACCGACACCGAGGGGTCGACGATGATCGCCTCGCCGGCCCCGCGCACCACCAGCGAGTTGCCCGACGGGTAGGCGCCGTTGGCGTCGCCGACGAGCACGCTCACGTGCGGCGTCAGCCGCAGCTCCGCCTCACCCCACTCCACCACCGCTGCCATGCGGCGAGTCTCGCCGACGACCGGCGGCGACCGCTCACGGGAGCGGGCGGATCGAGATGTCGCCTTCGTCGACTCGCACCTGGATGACGCGGGGAGCCGACGGGTCCGTGGGCACCTCGATCGCGACGTCGCCCTCGTTGGCGGAGGCGTCGATCGCATGGGCGAGGTCACCGGGCACGCGGATCTCGACATCGCCCTCGTTCGCCACGACGGAGATGCGCCCGAGGTCGCCCTCGATCCGCACGTCGCCGTCCGAGGCGAACACCTGGACCTCGGTGCCCGCCGGCACGAGCACGTCGTGATCGACCTCGCACCAGATCGTCCACACGCCGTCGCACGAGCTGCGCACCGACACGGTGTCGCCGAACGAGCCCACCTCGCGATCGGGCGACTGCAGCCCGGAGTCGACCCGCTCGACCACCACCACCTGATCGGGCTCACCGACGAGCACCTCGACGCTGCCGAGGCCGTTGTCGACCTCGAGTCGCGAGATCGCCCCTGCGTCGAACGTCGTCGTCTCCGTGAACCGGTCGCGGGCCATCACGCTCACCGTCTGGGCGGTGCCCCAGCCGAGCACCACGAGGGCGAGGATCGCGCCGGCGACGATCCACGCGGTGCGCACCCCCGGACGCTGGTTCGCCGTCGGGGTCTGGGTCGTGGTCATGGCGCCTCCGTTCGGGGGGTGTCACGGTGCTCGTCGCCGTCGAGCCACCGGAGCACGGCGAGCACCCGACGGTGCCCGTCGTCGCTCGGGGGGAGGTCGAGCTTCAGGAAGATGTTGCCGACGTGCTTCTCCACCGCCTTCTCGCTCACCACGAGCTGGCGGGCGATCGCCGGGTTGGTGCGCCCCTCGGCCATCAGCGCGAGCACCTCGCGCTCGCGGGGCGAGAGCCGTTCGAGCGGGTCGCGCCGACGGGTGCGGGCCAGCAGCTGCGCGACCACCTCGGGGTCGAGCGCGGTGCCACCCTCGCCGACCCGCGCGATCGCACCGAGGAAGTCGCCGACGTCGGCGATCCGGTCCTTCAGGAGGTAGCCGAGCCCGTCGGTGCCATCCGCGAGCAGCTCGACCGCGTAGCGCTCCTCCACGTACTGCGACAGCACGAGGATGCCGACCGAGGGCCAGCGGCGACGGATCTCGATCGCGGCGCGCAGCCCGTCGTCGGTGTGCGTGGGAGGCATGCGGACGTCGACCACGGCGAGATCCGGCGTGTGGCGCGCGACCACGACGAGCAGCTCGTCGGCGTCGCCGACGGTGGCCACCACCTCGTGGCCCGCGTCGCCCAGGATCCGGGTGAGCCCGGCCCGCAGCAGCACGGAGTCCTCGGCGATCACGATCCGCATGGCAGCTCCACCGAGATCGTCGTCGGCCCGCCCTCGGGGCTGACCACCACCATCGACCCACCGAGGCCGCTGACCCGATCGCGCAGCCCCTGCAGGCCGCTGCCGAGCGAGGCGTCGGCGCCGCCGATCCCGTCGTCGCGCACCTCCACCACGAGGCGGTCGCCCGCCCGTGCGATCGCCACGCTCGCGCGGGTGGCCTGGGCGTGCCGGGCGACGTTCGTGAGCGCCTCGTTCACCACGAAGTACGCCGCGCTCTCCACGGCTGCCGGCGGGCGCTCGCGCACCTGCACGTCGAGGGTCACGGGCACCGGGGCGCGAGCCACCACCGCGGAGAGGGCGGCGTCGAGCCCGCGGTCCTCGAGGATCACCGGGTGGATCCCCCGGACCAGGTCGCGGATCTCCTTCAGCGCCGCCTTGGCCTCCTCGTGCGCGTCGGCCACCATCACCCGAGCGGCGTCGGGGTCGGTGTCCATCTTCTCGCGGGCCGCGCCGAGCTCGGCGGCGAGTGCCACGAGCCGCTGCTGCGCACCGTCGTGCAGGTCGCGCTCGATGCGCCGGCGCTCGGCCTCCGCGGCGTCGACCGCAGCGCTGCGGCTCGTCTCGAGCCGCTCGACCTCCTCGGTGAGGATCGCGTCGCGGCTGCGGCCGAGCAGGGAGCGGGCGAGCGCCCGGTCGAGCGCACCGACGCCGAGGGTGAGCGCGGGGGCAACGAGCAGCACACCGACGGCGCCGAGTGCGGCGAGCCACCATGCCTCCGACGCCCGGTCGACGCTGAGCAGGCCGAGCTCGGCCGCCCCGCTCGGCAGGGCCGAGTAGTAGGCGGGCAGCGCCACGAGGTGGTGGACGATCTCCTTCCAGCGCGGCCCGCTCGTGAAGCGCTCGCCGAGCCGGCGCAGCCAGCCCTCGGACCGCAGCGGCGGCACGCCGTCGACGATGCTCGCGTCGAGCAGGGCGTTGGCCCGGCTGCGCTCCACCGACGCCAGCCCCCGCGACACCACGAACGTGAGCCAGGCGAGGGGCACCGACAGCGGCAGGATGATCACGACGCCCGCCGCGGTGGCGAGCAGGCCGACGATCACGGCGAACACGATCGCGGTCACCACGGGCGACAGCGCCACGTAGCCCGCGGTGCGGAGCAGGCGACCCGGCCGGCGCCAGGGTCCGAGCCACCTCATCGCCCGCTCCCCACGCACCGCATCGCCGGTCATCATCGCAGCAGCGCCCATCACTCGACCCCCAGCGCCGAGACCACGTCGAGCCGAGCGGCCCGCCGTGCGGGGCGGGCAGCGGCGATCGTGCCGGCGAGCCCGGCGACCACGAGCACCACCGCGAGCGGGGTGATCGGCACCACGAACACGCCGAGCCCTTCGCTGGCCCCGACGGCTCGCAGCAGGCCCCAGCCGGCGAGCACGCCGACCGCGATGCCGCCGGCTGCACCGGCGACGGCCGTGAGCACCGCCTCCCAGCGCACGGTGGTGCGCAGCTGGCGGCGGGTGAGCCCGACCGCACGGAGCATCCCCACCTCACGGGTGCGCTCGTGGACGGCGAGCGACAGCGCGTTGCCGATGCCGATCAGCGCGATCAGCACCGCCAGGGCGAGCAGCCCGTAGACGAGCCCGAGCAGCTGGTCGACCTGGGCGGCGACGTCGTCGACGTACTGCTCGCGGGTCTGCGGGGCGGGTGCGCCGAACGACTCGGCGAGGTCGGCGACCTCGGCCGTGGTGGCGGCTCGGTCGGCGCCGTCCGCGAGCCCGATCATCACGACGACGTCGCCGGCACCGCGTGCGCGGGGCGTCCAGTCGTCGCGGTGCATGATCACGTCGCCCATCACGCCCGTCACGTCGTAGACGGCGGCCACCGTGGCGGGCACGACGTCGCCGTTGGCGAACGCGACCGGGACGGTCCTGCCGAGGGTCCACCCTCGCTCCGCCGCCAGCCCGGTCGACACGGCCAGCTCACCGACACCCATGCTGGCGAGGTCGCCCTCGACCACGCCCACGTCGAGGAGCGGCTCGAACTCGGCCGGGTCGACGGCGAGCGGTCCGACGTCGCTGCCACCGACGAGCGCCGGCACCACCGAGATGGCCGAGACGTGCTCGACGCCGTCCACGGCGGCCAGCGACGGCGCCAGCTCGGGGTCGAGCGCCGCCCCGCTGAACGACTCACCCGACACGACGAGGTCGCCACCGAAGCTCTCGCTCACCGACTCGTCGATCGACGCGGTCACCGACGCACCGAGGCTCGTGAAGAGCGCGACGACGGCGGTGCCGACGAGCAGACCCGTGGCCGTCGAGGCCGTGCGCGCCGGGTTGCGGGTGGCGTTCGCGACCGCGAGCCGTCCCGGCTCGCCCCGCAGGCGGCGCACCGGCGCCCCGAGCACCCCGACGATCGGGCCGACGAGCACCGGACCGGCGAGGACGATGCCGCCCAGGAGGGCGAGCACGCCGAGTCCCACCATCGCGGCCGACGCCGCGGCGACGACGAGCGCACCGCCGGCGACGGCGAGGATCGCGCCGGCGACGGCGCGCGGCACCGACCGACCCGACCGGTCGATCGCCACGTCGCGCAGCGCGGCGAGCGGCTCCACCCGGGAGGCCCGCACGGCCGGTGCGAGGCCGGCGACGATCGTCACGAGCGTGCCCGCCGCGATCGCCGTGACGACGCTGGCGGTGTCGACGACGAGGCCGCTGCCGGGCAGGTCGATCCCGAAGCCGGCGAGCAGGGCGCGCAACCCGACACCGAGGACCCAGCCCACGCCGAGACCGGCCGCCGACGCGACCGCTCCGAGCAGCGCCGACTCGACCAGGGAGGCGACGAGCACCTGGCGGCGCGTGCCGCCGAGCGCCCGCAGCAGGGCCGACTCGCGGGTGCGCTGGGCGGCGACGATCGTCAGCGTCGTCGAGATGCCGAACGCGGCCACCACGAGCGCCACGCCGGCGAACGCGGTCAGGAAGAAGCGGACGAACCCGAGGAAGTCGCCCTCGACGTCGGCGAGCTGGTCGGCGGCCAGCTCGGCGCCGGTGAGCGCCTCGAGGTCGGCCGGCAGCTCGCCGGCGATCCGGGCGGCGAGGGCGTCAGGGGACACGCCCTCGCCGGCCGCGATCAGCAGGCTCGACGCGCGGTCGTCGTCGCCCACGAGCAGGCGCTGCGCCGTCTCGGGGTCGAACATGACGAACGTGGCCGGGCCCTGGCTGTCGGCGCCGTCGAACGTGGCGATGCCGACGACGGTCACGGGCTCCGGACCCGGCACCATCACCGTCGTGCGATCGCCGACCGCCAGCCCGCCGGTGCGGGCCGACGCCCGGTCGATCACGACCTCACCGGCGCTCGCGGGTGCGCGGCCCTCGGCGATCCGCCAGGCGGTCAGCTCGGCGTCGTCGATCCAGCCGGTGGCGTTGGCGGGCGGACCGTCACCGCCGACCCGCTGGCCGTCGCGGCCGACGATCTGCCCGGTGCCCTCGTAGGCCGAGACGACCTGCTCGACGCCGTCGATGGCGAGCAGCCGGTCGGCGACCGATTCGGGAACGAGCCCGCGCTGGACCGCCGACTCGCTGCCGATCTCGGTGGCGCTGCGCACCACCACGTCGGTGCCGGCCGTGCCGGCGGTGAACACGTCGTCGAACCCGGCCCGCAGGGTGTCTGACACCGTGAGCGTCGCGAACAGGAACGCGACGCCGATGACGATCGCGACGGCGGCACCGGTGAGCCGGCGCTTGCGCGACCAGAGGTTGCTGAGGGTGAGCCGGAGCATCGCGATCACCGTCCGAGGGTCTTCATGCGGTCGTGGATGGCGTCGACGCTCGGCTGCTCGAGCCGGTCGACGATGCGACCGTCGGCGAGGAACAGGACGGCGTCGGCGTGGGCGGCGGCACCCGCGTCGTGGGTGACCATCACGATCGTGGTGGCCAGCTCGTCGACGGCGTGGCGGAGGAACCCGAGGATCTCGCCGCCGCTGCGGCTGTCGAGGTTGCCGGTGGGCTCGTCGGCGAACACCACCTCCGGACGGGTCGACAGCGCCCGGGCCACGGCGACGCGCTGCTGCTGCCCGCCGGACAGCTCGCTCGGCCGGTGGCCGAGCCGGTCGGTGAGGCCGACGACGCGGACGACCTGGTCGACCCACTCGGCGTCGACCTTCGTGCGGGCGAGCCGCGACGGGAGCGTGATGTTCTCCCACGCGTCGAGCGTGGGCAGCAGGTTGAACGACTGGAACACGAAACCGATCCGCTCGCGGCGCAGGATCGTGAGCCGGCGGTCGTCGAGCGATCCGAGCTCGACGTCGCCGAGGAGCACCTGGCCCGACGTGAGCCGGTCGAGTCCGGCGAGCGAGTGCAGCAGCGTGCTCTTGCCCGAGCCCGACGGGCCCATCACGGCGGTGAAGCGCGCCGCCGGGATCTCGACCGTCACCTCGTCGAGGGCGGTCACGCGGGTGCCGTTGGAGCCGTAGATCTTGGTGGCGGCCACCGTGCGGGCCGCGGCGCGGAGCGCCGGTGCCGGCACCGGCGGGGTGAGGAGTGCGGTGGGGGTTGCCATGCCTCCGACGGTACGGACGGGGCGCTCCCAGGTCGATGGGGCGCCCCGGTGTCGTCGGGGTAGGGCGGTCCCTACCCGCTCAGTCGAGCTCGGCGATGGCGTCGACCTCGACCAGGGCGGCGGGGTCGAACAGCGACTGCACGCCGTAGAGCGTGGTCGCGGGCGTCGGGAACCCGTCGGGGAACACCGCCGACGCG
>JALOLG010000088.1 GCA_025456105.1 Ilumatobacteraceae bacterium
AACCTGCGCACCACCCGCGAGGTGGTGCCCCGCGAGGGTTGGGAGACGCTCAACGGCCTCTACCAGTTCGTGGTGGCCGAGCCCGACCGTGCGGTGGCTCGGCGCACGCGCGCCCGGTTCCTCGCCGCTGTGGTCGACGAGAGTCGCCAGCTCGACGGCGTGCTCGAGTCGACCATGACGCGCGCCAACCCGTACCGGATGTGGCGCCTCGGGCGCCTGATCGAGCGGGCCGACATGACCACGCGGGTGCTCGGCGTGCGGGCCGCGTCGATCCTGCGCGCCGACCTGGCCGGTGTGGCCGACGACCACGACGAGGTCCAGTGGATGGGCGTGCTGCGCTCGCTGTCGGCGCTGCAGATGTACCAGCGGGCGATGCACGACGCGATCGACGGCGCCGCCGTGATCCGGTTCCTGCTGTTCTACGAGCGCTTCCCGCGCTCGGTGGCGGGGTGTCTCGGCGAGATGCGCGCCGAGCTGAGCCGGCTGCCGCGCCCGGACGGCCCGATCGACGCGCTCGATCGAACGCTCGCCGTGCTCGCCGGTGTGGAGGACATCGCGCAGGACGGGCTCGCGCTCGACGCGGCCATGGACCGCGTGCAGGCCGCGCTCGCCGGCCTCGACGACGCGATCCGCGGCCGGTACTTCGCCCTCGAGGGAGGCTCGTGACGGTGCGGTCGGAGGTGCGCGACGAATCCGCGACGTGGGAGGCGTCGCTGCGGGAGTCGGTGCTCGACCCGGTCGCGCTCGTCGATCGGCAGGCGCAGGCCGATCGCCTGCTCGCGGCCGAGGGCGCGGGTCATCTCGTGCACGACCTGCCGGTGCGCGCCGACGGGCGCAACGCGGGGCTCGAGAGCCGGCCGTGGCGGCTCGACGCCGTGCCCTACGTGCTCGACGTCGCGGTGTTCCGGTGGCTCGCGTCGGCGGTGATCGAGCGGCTCGAGGGGCTCGAGGCGGTGCTGAGCGACCTGTACGGTCCCCGCCGCCTCCTCACCGACGGCGTGGTGCCGACCGGGGTGGTGCACGCCGACCGGGGCTACCGCCTCGGGGTCGTGGGCATGCCGCCACCTCGCCGCTGGCTCAGCACGTACGCGGTCGACCTCGTCCGATCCGTCGACGGCAGCTGGTGGGTGGTGCAGGATCTCGCCGACGCGCCGCCCGGGGTGGGGTACGCGATGCTCGACCGGTCGGTGATGTCGCGCGTGATGAGCGACGTCCCGGGATGGTCGACGGTGGCGTCGCTGGCTCGGTACCCGGCCCAGCTGCGCCAGGCGCTCGCAGCCACGTCGGGGGCGCCGAGCCCGCGCACGGTGCTGCTGACCGGTGGCATCGACCACCCGTCGTACGTCGACCACTCGTACCTGGCCACGCAGCTGGGTGTGCACCTGGTGGAGGGGGCCGATCTGGTGGTGCGCCAGGGTCGGCTGTGGCTGCGCACGCTCGAGGGCCTCGAGCCCGTCGACGTGCTGTACCGCCGCATGGAGGACCCGGGTCTCGACCCGCTCGAGGTGGGGTCGGTGGGCGCCGCCGGCGTGCCCGGGCTGCTCACGGCGGCGCGCAACGCCGGCGTGGCGCTCGCGAACGCACCCGGGGCGGGCGTGGTGGAGTCGGCCGCGCTCATGCCGTGGTGGTCGGCCGCCGTGCACCACCTGACGGGCGTCGAGCTGCGGTTGACGCCGTACGCCGGGGAGTCGCTCGCCACCACGCCGGTGCACAGGGCGGCGGCAGGCGATCACGACGGGTTCGGTGCGCTGGCCGAGTGCCCGGTGGTGCTGCGGATGTTCGTGGCGCACGACGGCCACCGGGCCGCCGTGCTGCCGGGCGGCAGCGGCCGCGTGCTCGCGCCCGGCGACGACCCGCGGGTGCCGACGGCGTGCGTCGCGAAGGACGTGTGGGTGATCGGCAGCACGCTCGCTCCGCTCGTGGCGACCCGCCTGCCGCAGGTCGACCTCGCGACGTCGGTGCCCACGCGGGCCGCCGACGCCCTGTACTGGGCCAACCGGGCGGCCGAGCGTGCCGAGACGATCGTGCGCACCGTCCGGGCGGTGCGCTCGCGCGTGGAGTCCGATCCTGGGCTCGTCGGCTACGACGGTGGACGCTGGTCGGTGCGGGCCCAGGAGGTGCTCCGCGCCGTGTCCGGCGTGCGGGGCGACGACGTGCCGGTACCGGGGCTCGAGCCGCTGATGGAGCGGGCGAAGGTGGCGCTGTGGGCCGCCGCCGGGTCGATCGGCACGCTGCTCACGGAGTCGACCGGCGTGCGCGAGTACCTGTCGGTCACGAGCGGGTGGGTGCTCGAGCGGCTCTCTCGCGCGCGCATGGCGATGCTGTCGCTCGAACCGGGCGCGGGGCCGTCGGGGCAGCTGCCCGTCGACGAGCTCGATGCGATGCTCGTGGAGTTCGCCGCGTTCGCCGGGCTCTGGAACGAGAGCGTGGTGCGGGGGCCGGCGTGGCGCATCGGCGACGCCGGTCGCCGGATCGAGCGCGCGAGCTGCGTGCTCGACCTGGTGGCGAGCGGGTTCGCCTCGCCGGCCGGCCCGGCCGATGTCGACGACCCGGTCGACGCGCAGGTGATCGAGACGCTGCTCGCTGCCGACGAGTCGCTCGTCGCCTACCGACGCCGGCACCGCAGCGACGTCGAGCGCGGCGCGGCCGAGTCGCTGCTGGTGCGCGACCGCAGCAACCCGCGCTCGGTGGTGGCGGCGCTCGACCAGCTCGTCGAGCACGCTCACGACGCCGAGTGGCCCGAGGGCATCGCCGCGGCGACGGCGGCGCGTGACGCGTCGCTCGCGCTCCCGCTCGACGAGCTCGTGCCGGTGGTGCGCGGGCACCTCCGCGACGCCGATCGGCTGATCGTGTCGCGCTGGTTCGCCGCACCGGTCAACCCCGTGCCGGTGGTGCGGAGGACGGCGTGACCGTGACCGGGATCGAGCGGGTCGTGCGCCGCTACCGGGTCCGCCACCGCACCACCTACCGGTACGGCGCGTCGATGACCGACGGGTACACCACCACCCATCTCCTCGCTCGCGACACGCCGTGGCAGGTGGTGACACGCCGTGGCAGGTGGTGGAGTCGTCGGAGGTGTCGATCGACCCGCCGCCCGACCGTCGCGACGAGTACCTCGACGTGTTCGGGAACCGGATCGTGCAGTTCGGGGTGCACCACCTGCACGACCACGTCGTGATCGACGCGGAGAGCGTGGTGCGCCTGCTCGAGCGGCCCGATGCGGTCGACGGCACGCCCTGGGAGGACGTCGCGGCCTCGGTGCGCGTGGTCTCCGGTGCCGACGCCCTCGAGATCGGGCCGTTCGTCGGGGCCTCGAACCTGGTCGATCCGGCGGCCGACGCCGCGGCGCTCGGCGAGCTCGTGACGCCTTCGTTCCCCCCGGGTCGCGGCGTGGTCGACGGGGCTCGTGCGCTGTGCTCGGCGATCTTCGAGGAGTTCGCGTACGACCCGACGTTCACCGAGACGACGACGCCGCTCACCGAGGTGCTCTCGGCGCGGCGGGGCGTGTGCCAGGACTTCGCGCACCTCGCGATCGCCTGCCTGCGCCTGCTCGGCCTGCCGGCGCGCTACGTGAGCGGCTACCTCGAGACCGAGCCACCGCCCGGGCAGCCCCGACTCGTCGGCGCCGACGCGTCGCACGCCTGGTGCGCCGTGTGGACGCCGCTCGCCGGCTGGGTCGACTTCGATCCCACGAACGGCCACCTGCCCGTGAGCCGCCACGTGACCGTGGCGTGGGGACGCGACTACGCCGACGTGGCGCCGGTGCGTGGCGTGGTGATCGGTCCGACCGCCGAGCAGGAGCTCGACGTGTCGGTCGACGTCGCGCCGCTCTGAGCGGGACCGGAACGCCCCGTCGGGGGCGTGTGACAGGTGTCTCCATGGTCGTGTGGCCACCGGAGGAATCGGACCGGCCGAGAGACGGTTGCATGGTGCAACATGTCTGGCATGGTGATCGACGACGCCCCGCGCGGGGTCCGGGAGGAGCGGCTCGTGAGCCGTCCCTTCGTCGCGGTCACGCTGTCGACGTTCGTGTTCTTCCTGTACATCGGCATCCTCGCGGTGACGCTGCCGCCGTTCGTGGAGAACGAGCTGGGGGCCGGCGAGTTCGGGATCGGCCTCACGATCGCGTCGTTCTCGGTCGCCGCCATCGCCGTGCGCCCGCTCATCGGCTGGGCGGGCGACGTCCACGGTCGACGTGTCCTGATGGTGGTGGGTGCCCTCGTGGCAGGCGCGGCCGGCCTCGGCGTCGGACTCGTCGACTCGCTGTGGGCGCTGCTCGTGCTGCGCGGCTTCATGGGCGTCGGTGAGGCGGCGCTGTTCGTGGGCGCGGCGACGATGATCGCCGACCTGGCACCACCGCATCGCCGGGCCGAGGCCGCGAGCTACTTCTCGGTCGCCGTGTTCGGCGGCCTCGGTGTCGGGCCGATCATCGGCGAGCTGCTGCTGGGCGACGATCGGTACGTGTCGACGTTCCAGATCGCCGGGTTGATCGCGATGTCGTCGGCGCTCGTCGTGCTGCTCGTGCCCGCAGCGATCGATGTCACCGGCGGCACCGGCTCGGTCGAGCGGGTGTCGCTGCGCGAGCGGTTCTTCCACCCGGCTGCGATCTGGCCGGGCCTCGTGCTCGCGTCGAGCGTGGGTGCGTTCGCGGCGTACTCGGCGTTCGTGCCCGAGCACGCCCGCTCGCTCGGGATGGGCGGGGCGGCCGGGCTGTTCACGCTCTACAGCGTCGTGTGCCTCGTGCTGCGCCTGGCCGGGGCGAAGGTGCCCGAGCGGCTCGGTCCGGGGCGCTCCGTCACGATCGCGCTCGGCACGATGACGATCGCATACGCGCTCGTCGCCACGGTCGCCGAGGTGTGGGCGATGTGGGCGGCCGCGCTGATCCTCGGCATCGGCATGGCGTTCCTGTACCCGTCGCTCATGGCGTCGGTGGTGAACCGCGTCGGCGAGCACGAGCGGTCCACCGCACTGAGCTCGTTCACGATGTTCTTCGAGCTCGGGTCGATGGTGGGTGGGCTCACGCTGGGCGCCGTCGCCCAGGTCCTCGGCAAGCAGGCCGGCTTCGCCGGTGGCGTGCTGCTGTGCCTCGTCGGCATCGTGATCCTGTGGACCCGCGTGGCCGATCCGCGCGAGCCCGTGCCGGCGCTCGTCCCCGAGCACCTCCAGTACCGCCCCGTCGCCGGCGACTGAGCCCGTGCTCCCGCGGTGGGATCGGGATGTCCGATTTCCGCAGGTGTGAGGGCCTCGGGTCGGGCATGCTGGCGGTGTGATCGACCTCGACCCCGACCGGTGCTACCGAGCGGCTGCCAGCCGCGACGCGCGGTTCGACGGTTGGTTCTTCATGGGGGTGCGCACCACCGGCATCTACTGCCGGCCGAGCTGCCCGGCCACCACGCCCAAGCGTCGCAACGTCGAGTTCTTCGCGTCGGCGGCGGCGGCGCAGCAGCACGGGTTCCGGGCGTGCAAGCGCTGCCGTCCCGACGCCTCGCCGGGATCGCCCGAGTGGGACGTCCGCTCCGATGTCGTCGCCCGTGCGATGCGACTGATCGCCGACGGTGTCGTCGACCGGGAGGGCGTCGACGGGCTCGCCCGTCGGCTCGGGTACAGCAGCCGGCACGTCACCCGCCTGCTCGACGCCGAGCTCGGTGCCGGCCCGATCGCGCTCGCCCGTGCGCAGCGCGCGCAGACCGCTCGGCTGCTGCTGGAGACGACCGACATGCCCGTGACGCAGGTGGCGTTCGCGGCCGGCTTCGGCAGCGTCCGCCAGTTCAACGACACGGTGCGGGAGGTGTACGCAGTCGCGCCGTCCGAGCTGCGGCGGGCGGCGTCGGGTCGGCGGGCGAGCACGTCGGCCGGCGTCACCACGGTGTCGGTGCGACTCGCCGCCCGCGCGCCGTTCGACGTCTCGCCCGTCCTGGCGTTCCTCGCCGCGCGCACGATCGCCGGGGTGGAGTGGTGCGACGGCACCACCTATCGCCGGTCGCTGTCGCTGCCCGGCGGACCCGGCGTCGTCGAGGTGTCGGCGCTCGCCGACGACACGCCGGGTGCGCGTGCCACGTTCCGGCTCACCGACTGGGCCGACCTGGCACCGGCGGTGCGCCGCGTGCGCCGGCTGCTCGACCTCGACGCCGACCCCGTGGCGGTCGACGCCGTGCTCGGCGCCGACCCGGCGCTCGCGCCGCTCGTGGCGCGCACACCCGGACGACGGGTGCCCGGCAGCGTCGATCCGCTCGAGACCGCCGTGCGCGCGGTGGTGGGCCAGCAGGTGTCGGTCGCCGGCGCGCGCACCGTGCTCGGCCGGATCGCGGCCGCCGTCGGCGAGCCGCTCGAGGTGCCGGCCGGCGAGGTCACGACCGTGTTCCCCGGCGCCGCCGCGCTGGCCACCGTGGCCGACGACGTGCTCGCGATGCCGACGGCTCGGCGGCGCACGATCCGCACGCTCGCCGGCGCGGTCGCCGACGGCGACCTCGTGCTCGACGCCGGCGCCGATCGCGCCGAGCTGGCCGAGGCGCTGCTCGCGCTGCCCGGCGTCGGTCCGTGGACCGCCGGCTACGTGCTCATGCGGGGCCTCGGCGACCCCGACGTGTTCCTCGACACCGACCTCGGCGTGCGGCGTGGCCTCGCCGCACTCGGGCTCACCGCGACGGCCGCCGATCGCTGGCGGCCGTGGCGCGCGTACGCACTGCACCACCTCTGGGAGGCGACATGACCACCACCACATCCGTCCGGCACTCCGCCACGCTCGACACCCCGATCGGCCCGCTCACCGTGGTGGCCACCGACGCGGCCGTCGTGGAGATCCACCTGCCGGGGGCCGAGGGCCGAGACGATCCGGACGCCCGGCGGGCGTCCGACGTCGCGGTCGGCGTGCTGGCCGAGGCGCTGCGGCAGCTGGAGGAGTACTTCGCCGGCGAGCGCACCGAGTTCGACCTGCCGCTCGCGCCAGAAGGCACGCCGTTCCAGCAGCAGGCGTGGGAGGTGCTGCGCACCATCCCGTTCGGGGAGACGACGACGTACGGCGAGCAGGCCCGTCGGCTCGGTGACCCGAAGAAGTCGCGCGCCGTGGGTGCGGCGAACGGACGCAACCCGATCCCGGTGGTCGTCCCCTGCCACCGCGTCGTCGGCAGCGACGGCCGGCTCACCGGCTATGCCGGCGGGCTCGACACCAAGGCGTGGCTGCTCGCGCACGAGCACCGGGTGCGTCTGATGATCGCGACGCGCTGATCAGGCCTTGCCGCGGTCGCGGGCGGACTGCTCGCGCCGGGCGCGTGCCTCCTCCTGCTTGCGCTGCTTCGCCTCGCGCCGCTTCTGGCGGACCGCCTCGCGCTCGGGGTCGTCGTCGACCAACGGCGGCAGCGGCGCGACCTCGCGGGCTTCCTGCGGGGGCAGCTTCACGACGTCGTCGTGCTTCAGCAGGTCACGGATGACGGCCGACGCGTTGGCCTCGCCGGCCACCGTCGACGCGAGCATGATGCGCGTGACGGCCACGCCGTGACGCTCGACGATGCCCGGGAGGACCGCCTGGAGCTGCTCGGTGGTCGGGTTGTCGGAGTGGTCGCCGAGCTCGGTGATGCAGTCGGCCAGGCAGGCGTCGGTGAGGATGACTGCGATCGACTCCATCGTGCCGTTGATGCGGCCCTTCGTGATGGCGGTGCGCAGGTCGGCCACCTCGAGGCCGCCGGCGATCCGCTCGAGCGCCTCGCGGTGGTCGTCGCCGAGGGCCTCCACCAGGGCGCCGATCTCCTCGTCGGTGGTGGCGGCGAGCGCGCGGTCGAGCAGGCCGAGCGACTGGAGACGGGTCCGGACCTGGTTCACGGGCCACGACGCTACCGTCGGGCCGCATGATCGCCGACGAGAAGTACGTGTCGTTGACCACCCGCAAGAAGGACGGGTCGACGGTCTCGTCGCCGGTGTGGATCGCCGCGCTGCCCGACGGTCGCGTCGGCTTCTCGACCGGGTCGGCCACCGGGAAGGTGAAGCGCATCCGGAACTTCCCCGACGTCACGCTCCAGCCCTGCGACAGCCGCGGGCGGGTGCGGGCCGGTTCCGCCGTGTCGACCGGGCAGGCGTCGATCGTGGAGGGCGCCGAGTACGAGCCGATCGGTGCGGCGATCCGTGCCAAGTACGGCGTGATGTTCACGATCCTGACCGCCGTGGGCCGCCTCACCTCGAAGCTGCGGCGTCGGGCCGAGGTGACCGTCGGCATCGCGATCGAGCTCGACCCCGTCGCCGGCTGAGCCGCCGGGGACTTTCGACCCTGGTGCCCGCAGGCGCGGCTGCGGCACGGTGGCGGCATGACCTCGAGCCCAGGTGTGATCGAGCTGGACGTCCCTGCCTGCTGGGATCTGCTGCGCACCCGTGAGGTGGGCCGGCTCGCCGTGTGCATCAACGGCCATCCCGACGTGTTCCCGGTGAACTACGTCGTCGATCACGGCTCGATCGTGTTCCGCACCAACGAGGGCACCAAGCTCGCGGCCGCGGTGCTGGGCGTGGCGGTGGCGTTCGAGATCGACGGGTACGACCCCGAGCTGGGCGACGCCTGGAGCGTCGTGGTGAAGGGCCAGGCCCACGAGGTGGAGCAGCTGCTCGAGCGGTTCGCGGCGGCCGACCTGCCGCTGTTCCCGTGGCAGGCGGGCCCGAAGTACCGGATCGTGCGGATCGAGCCCGAGGAGGTCACGGGCCGGCGGTTCCACCGCATCACGCCCGAGCCGGCGCCGGCCCCCTGAACCCGCTCGCCGCCGCGTGCGGTCAGCGTGCGAGCGGGGCGTGCGGGATGCGGGGCAGGACGTGCTCGGCGAACAGGTCGCACTCCTCGCGGTGCGGGTAGCCCGACAGGATGAAGGCGCCGATGCCCACGTCGCGGTACGCCTCGAGCTTCGCGAGCACCTGGTCGGGGTCGCCGACGATCGCGGCGCCGGCGCCGCTGCGGGCCCGTCCGATGCCGGTCCAGAGGTGGGGCTCGGCGTAGCCGTCGTCGCCGGCTGACTCGCGCAGCGCGGCCTGGCGCTGCACGCCCACCGACACCGAGTCGAGCGACCTGGCGCGGATCGCGGCGCCCGTGGCGGGGTCGAGCTGCGACACGAGCCGGTCGGCAGCGGCGCGCGCCAGCGCCTCGGTCTCGCGGACGATCACGTGCACCCGCAGGCCGCACACGAGCTCGCGCCCGTGCGCGGCGGCGCGCTCGCGCATCTCGGTGACCGTGGCGCCGATGGCCCCGACGGTGTCGGGCCAGGTGAGGAACACGTCGGCCTCGGCCGCTGCGACCTCTTTGGCGTCGTCGGAGAAGCCGCCGAAGTACAGCGGCGGGCACGTGCCCGAGACCGTGGCGGCGCGAGGTGGGTCGATGGCGAGGTCGACGAACTCGCCGTGGAGCTCGAGCCGCTGGCGGTTCAGCAGCGTGCGGATCGCCTGCATCCACTCGCGGGTGCGTCGGTAGCGCGGGCCGGACTCGAGGGTCTCGCCGGGGAGGTCGGACGAGATGATGTTGATGCGCAGCCGTCCGCCCGACAGCTGGTCGA
>JALOLG010000089.1 GCA_025456105.1 Ilumatobacteraceae bacterium
CGGCGTCGGCATCGGACTCAGCGACGAGATCGACCGCATCGGGATCGGGCAGCTCGGGCCCGTCGTCGACGCCGTTCACGACGATCGGCCCGAGCTGCACCCCGACGCGGTCCTCGAGCGCGAAGGCGGTCTCCACGAGCTCGTTCACCGGCGACGCCTCGGGCACCGTCACGAGCACCACCTGGCAGCGCTCGGGATCGCGCAGCAGCTCGAGCACGTCGTCGGACTGGGCCCGAACCGGGCCACCGCTGACGGCGTCGGCCAGGCCGATCGCCGAGGTGAGGAACGTGATCGCGTGCCCCGCCGCCGGGCCGTCGACCACGATCAGGTCCCACTCCCCCGAGCGCTCCAGGTGCTTCACCTTGCCGAGCACCACGACGTCGTCGATGCCGGGAGCAGCGGTGCCCACCACGTCGATCACGCCGGTGCTCGCGAGGCGCTTCGCGATGCGGGTGAACCCGTGGTCGCGGAGGTACTCGTCGAGGGCGTCGCGGGCCAGCACGCAGCGCACCTCGATCCCGGGCAGGAGCTGCTCGAGCACGGGCTTGCCGTCGAGCTCGATCACGAGCACACGGCGGCCCCGCTCCGCTGCCGCACGCGCCAGAACTGCCGTTACCGTGGTCTTGCCGACACCCCCCTTGCCGGCGACGATCACCACTCGAGCGGCGATCAGCGCGGACAGCTCCGCTGCCGGGATCGCACGACTCACCTGCTCTGGAGGCACCTGTGCGGACACTAGCGATCGCCCTCATCGGGGGCGCTGCGCTGCTCGGGCTCACGGCACCCGCTGACGCGGCCGAGGACGGGAGCGACACCGCGCCGGCGGTCGCCCCCGTCGACGTGCTGCAGGTGAGCGGGCTGTTCGACGACATCGTCGTGAACGCGGTCTCGGAGCAGCTCGACCGTGCCGCCACCGACGGCGCCCAGGCGCTGATCCTCCAGGTGAACTCCCGTGGCGCCGTCGTGTCCGACGAGGTGATGGCCGACCTCCTCGGCCAGGTGGCCGCCGCCGAGGTTCCCGTCGCCGTGTGGGTCGGGCCCTCGGGTGCTCGCCTCTACGGCACACCGGCCCAGCTGCTGGCCGTCGCCGACGTCACCGGCATGGCGCCCGGCTCCCGAGTGGGGTACACCGGTCAGCCGCTCGACGTGCCCGGCGTGGAGATCGACTTCGGTGCCGCGGCGCCCTTCATCACCACCGACTCCGTCGGGCTGTCCGACGCCCGCGACCTGGGCGTGTTCCGCCAGCGCATCAGCGACGAGGGGATCGCCACCATCGTCAACATGGTCGACGCGCTCGACGGCTACGAGGAGGGCGGCGTCGTGCTCGACACCACCACCGAGACCGTCACCGACTCGGGCACGGTGCAGCGAGACACGATCGCCGTGGTCCGCTTCTTCAAGCTGCCGCTGCTCGAGCAGCTGTTCCACACCGTGTGGAGCCCGGCGGTCACGTACCTCCTGCTCCTCGCCGGGCTCGCCCTGCTCGTGTTCGAGTTCTTCACGGCGGGAGTGGGCGTGGCCGGCGTCGTCGGCGCCGGCTCGCTGATCCTCGCCACCACCGGCCTCGCCGCGCTGCCCACCCGACCATGGGCAGCAGCACTGGTGGTCCTCGCCATGCTCGCGTTCGCGATCGACGTCCAGGTGGGCGTGCCGCGCCTGTGGACCGGCGTCGGCGTGGTGCTCACCATCGTCGGGTCGATGTTCCTGTTCGAGCCGCTGCCGGGCAGCTCGCTGCGACCGTCGTGGATCACCCTCGTCGCCGGGATCGGCGGGATCATGCTCACCTTCATCGTCGGCATGCCCTCGATGGTGCGCACCCGGTTCGCCACCCCCACGATCGGCCGCGACTGGATGATCGGCGAGCTCGGCTCGGTCGTCGAGCGCGTCGACCCCGACGGGCTCGTCGAGGTGCGCGGCGCCACGTGGCGGGCACGGACGAACCGGGCCACGCCGGTCGACGCCGGCGAGCAGATCAAGGTGGTCGCGATCGACGGCGTCACGCTCGAGGTCGAGCCGCTCGAGGGGGCCGCCAAGGACTACCGCGAGCTCCGCCAGCGCTCGTAGGACGGCCCACCAGCCCGTCCGTCACGGTCGGTCCACCTGCCGTTCACCCGACTTCACCCGCGCGACACCCAGCGTTCATCCGCCCGTCATCTGGCGCCCGATCGGGTCTTGTCAGCCCGCCGAGGCGGTTCTAGGTTCGCTCGCAGATGGAGAGCACCACCCCCCCGGTGGCCCGTCGTGGTCTCGAGTGGCAGCTCGATGCTGCCTGCCGAGGCGAGTTCGCGGCCACGTTCTACCCACCACTGCGCCCCGAGTCGAAGCACGAGCGCCTGGCGCGCGAGCGTGCGGCGAAGGCGGTGTGCGACAGCTGCCCCGTGCGGATCCCGTGCCTCGAGCACGCCCTGCGCGCCGACGAGCGATACGGCATCTGGGGCGGCCTCACCGACGCCGAGCGTCGTCACCTGCCCAGATCGGCCTGACCGCCCTCAGACCGCGGGCAGCCTCGGCCCGCCGATGCGCACGTCGTCGCGTCGGCGGGTGACGCCGCGCGCGTCGAGCTCGTTCAGCAGCGGCAGTGCGTGCTTGCGCGTCGCGCCGATCGCGTCGCGGAACTCCGCGATCGTGAACCCGCCCGGTGCAGCCGCCAGCAGCCGGGCAGCCACCACGCCGGCGGCCGCGACCGCGTCGGGGTGGAAGACGATCCCGTCGCGCTCCACGAGCGCGCCGCGTCGCACCAGCTCGCGCAGCACGCCGCGGTCGATCGTCGGGTCGGGCGGCGTGAACCGACCGGCTGCCACCTCGTCGACGAACGGGTGGTCGGCGTACGGGTCGACGAGATCCGCGAGCCGGGCGCGACCGGCGGCCACGACGACGTCGTCGAGCCCGTCGAGCGCCGCTCGTGACCGGTCGTCGAGGCGAGCGAGATCGAGACCCTCGGCGCCGGCTGCCTCGAGCTGTGCCCGGACGTCGGCACGGGTCGCGTCGAGCGCCTGCGGCGCGACCACCCACCGGCCGAGGTTCGGCTCGCGCCGCTCACCGGTCAGCAGCTCGAGCTCGTCGACCTCGACCCAGCCGCGCTCGGCGACGATCCGGTCGAGCGAGCCGTCCGGCGCCGCCTTCGACGCCGGCAGCACGGGCGACACGTCGAGCACCACGCCACCGCCGATCGTCTCGTCACGACCCGACTCGCGCAGCACGAACCGGTCGCCGAGCACGAGGGGCACCGGCGACGCGAGGTGCACGCGCACCGGCGCGCTCGTACCCGGCGCGATCGCTGCCGGCCCGAGCACCCGCAGGCGCACCGGGATCTCGCGCGATCCCACGTAGGCCACGTGCGCACCGCGGCGAGACACGTCGTGGTCGAGCCCGGCGAGCACGTCGAGCCGGGCGTCGAACCGGTCGGTCACGACCCATCGCCCCGGTGCGACCACCGCATCGCCCCGACCGACCTCGTCGTGACCGACCCCCACCAGGTTCAGCGCCACCCGGTTGCCCGGTCCGATCCGCTCGACGGTGGTGCCGAGGGTCTGGATCGAGCGGATCCGCGCCGTGCGAGCCCCGGGCTCGATCACCACGGTGTCGTCGACGGCCAGCGAGCCACCCGTGAGCGTGCCGGTGACGACGGTGCCGCTGCCGCGCGCCGCGAACGAGCGATCGATCCAGAGCCGCGCTCGACCCCGGTCGACGGCAGCCGGCGTGCTCGCCACCAGCCGGTCGAGCGCGCCCCGCAGCTCGTCGAGCCCAGCTCCGGTGTGCGCCGACACCGGCACCACCTCGGCGTCGGCCAGGAACGTGCCGGCCACGTGGTCGACCACGTCGAGCAGGGCGAGCTCGCGCCACTCGTCGTCGACGAGATCGATCTTGGTGAGCGCGATCACGCCCGTGCGCAGCCCGAGGACCTCGAGGATCCGCAGGTGCTCCTCCGACTGCGGCTTCCAGCCCTCGGTCGCCGCCACCACGAACACGCAGGTGTCGACCGCGCCGACACCGGCGAGCATGTTGCGCAGGAACCGCACGTGACCCGGCACGTCGACGAAGCTGACGCCCTCGCCCGACGGCAGGGCGGTGTGGGCGAAGCCGAGATCGATCGTGAGACCGCGCCGCTTCTCCTCCTCGAAGCGGTCCGGGTCGGTGCCGGTGAGCGCCAGGACCAGCGACGACTTGCCGTGGTCGACGTGGCCGGCGGTGGCGACGACCCTCACGCGCCGCCGGCCGCCCGGATCGCATCGACCAGCACCGGATCGTCGGCCGGGTCGACGGTGCGCAGGTCGAGCGACGTGCGGCCCTCGCGGACCCGGGCGATGACGGGCGTGCTGTGCGCCCGCAGCGCAGCGAGGTGGTCGCCCTCGAGCTCCACACCGAACGACGGCATCGTCACGCCCGGCGCCGAGCCGGCACCAGGGAGCGCGTCCATCGGCACGGCAGCGCCGGTGCCGGCAGCCGCGACGACCGCGCCAGCGCGCCGTGCGAGCTCGTCGACCGGGGTGGCCACCATCCGCCAGAAGGGCACGTGATCGACGACGTCGCGCCGGAGGTATGCGAGCAGCAGCTCCTGGAGGGCACCGAGCACCAGACCGCCCGGGCGGAGCGCGCGCATGAGCGGATGCCGCCCGCACCGCTCGACCAGATCGGCCCGGCCGGCGACGATCCCGCACTGGGGGCCTCCGAGCAGCTTGTCGCCGCTGAAGGTCACCAGCGCAGCGCCGACCTCGAGCGACTGGCGGGCGGCCGGCTCGCCGGCGAGCCAGGCCGGCGGCGCACCCGGGAGCCACGGCACGTTCGCGTCGAGCAACCCGGAGCCGATGTCGGCCACCACCGGGACACCGAGCGTGGCGAGCTCGTCGACCGGGGTGTCCTCGACGAAGCCCTCCACCCGGAAGTTGCTCGGGTGCACCTTGAGCACGAGGGCCACGTCGGCACCCGGACGTTCGATGGCACGGCGGTAGTCGTCGACGCGGGTGCGGTTGGTGGTGCCGACGTCGACGAGCCGGGCGCCCGACTGCTCCATCACCTCGGGCACCCGGAACGCGCCACCGATCTCGACGCTCTCGCCTCGCGACACCGGCACGTCGCGCCCCGCGGCGAGCGCAGCGAGCACGAGCAGCACGGCGGCGGCGTTGTTGTTGACCACGATCGCGGCCTCCGCGCCACATGCCCGAGCCGCGAGCTGGCCCACCGCTCGCTGGCGCGAGCCGCGCTCACCGGTGACGAGGTCGAGCTCGACCGTCTGGGGGCGGGCCGCCTGGTGGAACTCGAAGGGCGCCCGCCCGAGGTTCGTGTGCAGCAGCACACCCGTGGCGTTCACCACCGGCATCAGCAGCGTGCGCCGGAACCCCTCCGCCCGCTGCGGCGCGCTCGCCGGATCGCCGGCGGCGATCGCCTCGCGTGCGACGTCGACGAGCACCGCGTGCGGCAGCCCCGACGACGCGAGCGACCGCGCGAGCGCGTCGACCGACGGCGGCCGATCGGCGGGTGTCGCACGGCGCGTCGACATCGGCCGGAGCCTACGCTCGACCCCCGTGCTCACCCCCGTCCGCATCCCGATCGTGCGGCTCGATCCCGACCTGCCGCTGCCCACCTACGCGCACCCGGGCGACGCCGGGCTCGACCTCGTCGCACGCCACGACGCGCTGGTGCCGGCCGCGGGCGGGCGGGTGCTGGTGCCCACGGGCATCGCGATCGCGATCCCGCTCGGGCACGCCGGCTTCGTGCTGCCGCGCAGCGGGCTCGCGCTGCGTCACGGCGTCGGCGTGGTCAACAGCCCCGGGCTGATCGACGCGGCGTACCGGGGCGAGGTGAAGGTCGTCCTGCTCAACACCGACCCGGAGCACGACTACCAGGTGCACCGCGGCGACCGCATCGCGCAGCTGGTGATCCAGCGGTTCGAGACGGTCGAGTGGGACGAGGTCGACGAGCTCGACGGCGTCGACCGCGGCGGCGGGTTCGGTCACACCGGTCGCTGAGACCTCGCGGCGCGTCGCAGCCGAGACCCAGGGCCCACGCCGGCCGGGCACGTCCCTCGACGCACGCGCGAGACTGTGCGCAGACGGGATCCGGGAGGGAACGTTGAACATCCCCGCCGTGCGGGTGCTGGGAGCGATCGAAGTCGACGGACCCGCCGGCTCGACGCGCCTGCGCGGGCACCAGGCGATGCTGCTCGCACAGATCGCCGCCGCCTACCCGGACGCGGCCGACACGGCCGCGATCGACCACGGGCTGTGGGGTGACGCTGGACCACCCGACAGCAGCGGTGCCCTGCGCGTCGCGGTGACCCGCCTCCGCAAGCGGGTGATCGGCGAGGCCATCGTGTTCGCCGGGCACGGCTACCGCCTCGACCTGCCACCCGACCAGGTTGACCACGTGCGGTTCGAGTGCCTGGTCGACGATGCACGGCGCCTGCATCGCGACGGAGACCACGCAGCCGCGCTCGTGGCCGTCGAGCGGGCACTGCGGCTGTGGCGCGGCCACCCGTTCGCGTCGGTGGCGGACGCCGGGTCGCTGGCGGGCGTGACGGCCCACCTCCACGAGGTCCGGGGCG